>NZ_MKSS01000128.1:0-2812 GCF_001897365.1 Hydrogenophaga sp. 70-12 | reverse complement strand
CTGGACTACTACCGCCTGGGCGAACGGACCCTGGCCGACATGGCCTGGCAGCGCGAGCGCTTCCGCGTGCACATCCGCGCTGCGCGCCAGACCGGGCTGCCGCTGGTGATCCACACCCGCAGCGCGTCGGACGACACCCTGGACATCCTGCGCGAGGAGGGCGGTTTTGGCCCTGGCGACGGGCGCGCCCCGGCCCGGGGCGTGTTCCACTGCTTCACGGAAACCGCCGAGGTCGCTCGAGCCGCGCTGGACCTGGATTTCTACATCTCCTTCTCGGGCATCCTGACCTTCCGCAACGCCGCCGACCTGCGCGAGACCGCGCGCCTGGTGCCGCTGGAGCGCCTGCTGATCGAAACCGACAGCCCCTACCTGGCCCCCGTGCCGCACCGCGGCAAGGTGAACACGCCGGCCCTGGTGCCGCACGTGGCGGCGCAGGTGGCGGAGCTGAAAGGCCTGTCCGTGGAGGCCGTGGCCGAGGCCACCGGCCGCAATTTCGAGCGCCTGTTCGACCGTGTGACGGCGACCTGAGTCCAAGAAGTTACTTGAGAAAAATGAAAAAGCGCATTGTTTTAAAAGGATTAATGTCCTTTCTCGTTCTCAGTCCCGCTGTCTGGGCGAGTTCGTACGACGACTTCTTCACCGCCATCAAGCGCAACGACCCGGACACCCTGGCCAACCTCGCCGCGCGCGGCTTCGACCTCAACACCCTGGACCCCAGCGGCCAGCACCCGCTGTACCTGGCGCTGCGGGACGAGTCCGACCGTGCCGCGACGTACCTGCTCAGCCGGCCCGAGCTGAAGGTGGAGGTCCGCAACGCCAAGGACGAGTCGCCGCTGATGATGGCCGCGCTCAAAGGCAAGCTGGACCTGGCGCGCCGGCTCATCGAGCGCCAGGCCGAGGTGAACAAGCCCGGTTGGGCGCCCTTGCACTACGCCGCCACCCACCCCAGCGAGCGCGCCGTGCCCATGGTGCACCTGCTGCTGGAACACCACGCCTACATCGACGCCCAGTCGCCCAATGGCAGCACGCCGCTGATGATGGCCGCGCTCTACGGCCACCCGCAGGTGGTGCGCTTGTTGCTGGAGTCGGGCGCCGATCCCCTGTTGAAGAACGAGCAGGGCCTGAGCGCCATCGACTTCGCCCGTCGGGCGGGGCGGGGCGACACCGCCGAGGCCATCGCCGCGGCCATCCGCGCCAAGCAGCCGACCGGTCGCTGGTAAAACCGTCGGCCAGTCAGGCTGACGTCAGCCATAGGTGTATCCCACATGCCTATGGGGCGGCCATGCGCAGACAATGCGCAAGCTTTTTTTTGCATCCCGAGGAGACAGACGTCGTGAAACCAACGAGCCAGAAGGACTTCGTGTCCGGCCTCATGTTCACCGCCGTGGGCATTGCCTTCGCGGTGGGCGCCACCAACTTCGATATCGGCAGCGCCGCCCGCATGGGGCCGGGCTACTTCCCCCTGTTGCTGGGCATCGTGCTGGCCCTGCTGGGGCTGGTGGTGACCCTGCAATCGTTCGGCCGGCCCAAGGGCGGCGACGACGGCTCGATCGGCGCCATCGCCTGGCGCCCGCTGGTTTTCATCCTGCTGGCCAACCTGGTCTTCGGCGTGCTGCTGGTGGGCCTGCCCTCGATCGGCCTGCCGCCCTTCGGCCTGATCGTGGCGATCTACGCGCTGGTCATCGTCTCGGGTTACGCGCGACCCAACCACAAGGTCAAGGAATCGATCGTGCTGGCCACCGTGCTCGCGGTGGGCAGCTACGGCGCTTTCGTCTACGCCCTCAATCTGCAGTTCCCGGTTCTGCCGTGGTTCCTGGGCCACTGATCACGGAGACAACAACACCATGGAACTGTTCGAACACCTCTCACTGGGCTTCAGCGTCGCCTTCACCGGGCAGAACCTGCTGTACGCCTTCGTCGGCTGCCTGCTGGGTACCCTGATCGGCGTGCTGCCGGGCCTGGGCCCCGTGGCCACCATAGCCATGCTGCTGCCCGTCACCTACGGCCTGGAGCCGGTGTCGGCGCTGATCATGCTGGCCGGCATCTACTACGGCGCGCAGTACGGCGGCTCCACCACCGCCATCCTGGTCAACCTGCCGGGCGAATCGTCCTCGGTGGTGACCGTGCTCGACGGCTACCAGATGGCGCGCAAGGGCAGGGCGGGTCCCGCCCTGGCGGCGGCCGGCATCGGCTCGTTCTTCGCGGGCTGCGTGGGCACCCTGGTGCTGGCCGGCTTCGCGCCGCCGCTCACCGAAATCGCCCTGAGCTTCGGCCCGGCCGAGTACTTCTCGCTCATGGTGCTGGGCCTGATCGGCGCGGTGGTGCTGGCCTCGGGCTCGCTGGTCAAGGCGCTGGCCATGATCGTGTTGGGCCTGCTTATCGGCCTGATCGGCACCGACATCAACTCGGGCGTGGCACGCTTCTCCTTCGACGTGCCCGAACTCACCGACGGTGTGAGCTTCGTGGTGATCGCCATGGGTATCTTCGGTTACGGCGAGATCATCTCCAACCTGTCGCAGGACGAGTCCGAGCGCGAGGTCTTCGTCGGCAAGGTCAAGGGCATCATGCCCACGGCCGAGGACTTCAAGCGCATGTTCCCGGCCATGGTCCGTGGCACGGCCTTGGGCTCGGCGCTGGGCATCCTGCCGGGCGGCGGCGCGCTGCTGTCGTCCTTCGCGGCCTACACCATCGAGAAGAAGACCAAGCTCAAGCCCGGTGAAGTGCCGTTCGGCCAGGGCAACATCCGCGGCGTGGCCGCGCCGGAATCGGCCAACAACGCCGGTTCGCAGACCTCGTTCATTCCGCTGCTCAC
>NZ_MKSS01000127.1:0-2812 GCF_001897365.1 Hydrogenophaga sp. 70-12 | reverse complement strand
AGCGGGCCAGCATGCTCAGCATCGCCGAACTCACCGACTTCCTGCAGCAGGCCTACGGCGAGAGCTTCGAGCGCGAATCGCGCGAGTCGCCTTTCACGGAAGTGATGGTCGGCCGCCTGGTCATCGAATAGGCGAGGCCCCGGTGCACAGCGGATACGGCGAGATGAACAGCCTGGCTGCGGCGGAGAGCTCCGCCGCGGCGGAGCAGCGCTGGCTCGTCGAGCACACGCCGCTGGTGCGCCGCGCGGTGGCCCAGCTCGCCTCGCAGGCGGGTGGCGCCATGGACCGCGAGGACATGCTGCAGATCGGCCTGATGGGCCTGCTGGAGGCCTTGCGCCGCTACGGCGAGCCCGACGAACGTTTCCCCGGCTACGCCGCGCAGCGCGTGCGCGGCGCCATTCTCGACGAGCTGCGCCGCCAGGACTGGCGCCCGCGCAGCGTGCGCCAGGAAGGCCACCGCCTGCGCGACGGCATCCGCGAGCTGCGCCGCCGCCTCGGCCACGAACCCTCCGAGGCCGAGGTGATGCAGCACCTGGGCGTGAGCGCCGAGGACTACCTGGCCTACGAGCAGCACACCAACGCCGAGACCCTGGCCAGCTTCGACGAAGTGATCGAAGAGCTGATGCTCACGCCCTCGGCCGCGCGCACGCCCGAGGCCGAGCTGATCCAGCGCCGCTCGCTGGAGCAGGCCCTGGCCTGCCTGAACCCGAAGGAGCAGCACGTGGTGCAGCTCTATTACGAAGCCGAGCTCAGCCTCAAGGAGATCGGCGCCGTCATGGGCCTGACCGAGGCCCGCGTCTGCCAGATCAACAAAAGCGCACTGCACAAGTTGCGCGGCGCGCTCTCGCCCGACTGACCCCCGAACCACCCCACCGGCCACCACCATGCAGTTCTTCCTTGGCGTCTTCATCGTGTTCCTCTGCGTCTTCGGCGGCTTCCTGCTCGCGGGGGGCGACCTGGGCGTGGTCTGGGAACCCGTCGAGCTGCTCATCATCGCCGGCGCTGGCGCGGGGGCCATCGTCATCGGCAACCCGCGCCACGTGCTGGCCGAGATGGGCGTGCAGTTGCGCAAGGTGGTGGCGCGGCGCAAGCGCGGCGACGAGTTCCAGCGCCAGCTCATGCTGCTGATGTACGAACTGCTGCAGACCGCGAAGAACGGCCTGAAGGCACTGGACGCGCACGTGGAGCAGCCGCACGAGAGCCCGCTGTTCCAGCGCTACCCCATGGTGCTGGAGGAGCCCAAGCTGCTGCACTTCATCGTCGACAACTTCCGCGTCATGGCCATGGGCAAGATCTCGGCGCACGAGCTGGAAGGCGTGCTGGAGCAGGAACTGGAGGCCATCCACGAGGAGCTCTCGCAGCCCGCCAAGTCGCTGCACAAGGTGGGCGAGGCCATGCCGGGCTTCGGCATCCTGGCCGCGGTGCTGGGCATCGTGATGGCCATGAACTCGGTCAGCGCGGGCGCTGGCGCGGGCGAGATCGCGGCCAAGGTCGCGGCCGCCATGGTGGGTACCTTCATCGGCATCTTCCTGTGCTACGCGGTGCTCGACCCCATTAGCAACATGATGAAGCAGCTCGTGAAGGAAGAGATGAGCAACATGGAGGCGGTGAAGGTGGTGCTGGTGACGCACCTCTCGGGCAAGCCCGAGCTGGTGTCCATCGACGCCGGTCGCCGCCTCATCCAGCTCAACATCAAGCCCAGCTTCGCGCAGCTCGAATCCTGGGTCAACCAGCTGGAGGAGAGCCCTGGTGTCTAAAGCCCACGGAGCCGAGCACGGCACCATCGTCAAGCGCGTCTCGCGCCGCCACGAGGAAGAGGCCCACGGCGGCAGCTGGAAGGTGGCCTTCGCCGACTTCACGCTCGCCCTGATGTGCCTGTTCCTGGTGCTGTGGGTGCTGGCGGCGCGCGACAAGGAAGAGGCCACGCGCGCGCTGGAAAGCGGCGGCGGCGCGGTGATGGCCGAGATCTCCGGCGCCAAGATCCCTGCCGAGGGCGGCCCGCGCGGCAGCCTGATCGACCGCAAGCCCATGCCGCGCAAGGGGCAGGGCGAAGGCCCGGACGAGGTTCGCACCGTGCCCGGCCTGATGAACCCGACGCCGCTGCGCGCGCGCTACGACACCCCCGAGCAGATGGCCGAGCTGGCGGCGCTGCTGGCGCGCCTGAGCCTGGAGGCCGGCCTGAGCGCCAACCTGCAGACCTTCGTTACGCCGCACGGGCTGCGCATCATGCTGCACGACACCGACAACGAGGGCATGTTCCAGCTCGGCAGCGCCACGCCCACCCCGCGCTTCGCGGCCCTGCTGGACCGCATGGGCCCGCTGTTCGCGAAGATCCAGAACCCGATGCTGGTCGTGGGCCACACCGATGCCGCGGCCTACGCGCGCAACGACCCCTTCGGACCCTCGAATTCGCGCCTGTCCAGCGACCGCGCCGGCGCCGCGCGCGCGCACCTGCTGCGCGGCGGCACGCCCGAGGCCTCGGTGCTGCAGGTGGTGGGCATGGCCGAGCGCGCGCCGGTGCGGCCCGACGAACCCCTGGCCAGCGTGAACCGGCGCATCGAGATCATGGTGCTGACGCTGGAGCAGGCGCGCTTGATGACGGCCATGTTCGGCCAGCCCGCGCAGGCCGAGCCCCTGCTGCCCGGTTTGCGGGCCCAGGCGCCCGCGCGCGACGCGCTCGCCGCGCTGCGCGAATCGGTGGTGGCCGCGGGCCGCCAACTGCCCGGCTTCGATCGCGCGCTGGCGCCGTCGGCCGAGCCCACCCTCACGCGCTGAACCGGGAGCGCGGCATGCGGACACGAAGCACACGAGG
>NZ_MKSS01000126.1:0-15498 GCF_001897365.1 Hydrogenophaga sp. 70-12 | reverse complement strand
GCCGCCCGCGGGCACCGGCCGGCACATCCTGCTGATCGACGACGACGAACAGGTGCTGCTCGCCACCACGCACCTGCTCACGTCGTGGGGCCACCAGGTGCTCAGCGCGGCCAACGCCAGCGAGGCCCTGCGCCTGTGCGAGGCGCAGCCGATGCGCATCGACACGGTGATCTGCGACTACATGCTCGACCCCTCCATGGACGGGCTGGAGCTGCTGCTGGGGCTGCGCGCGCGGCACCTCGGCCCCCTGCCCGTCTGCATGGTCACGGGCGACATGTCGGCCGAGCGCATCGAGCAGGCGAACCGCCATGGCTTCACGCTGCTGCACAAGCCGGTGAGCGCCGAGGCCTTGCAGCGGTTCCTGCGCGCGGCGGGCTAGCGGCGGCGCGCCTGGCACGCCAGCCGCAGAGAGGCGGCCTTCAGATCAATGACATTGTGATGACCATCGGCCATAGGGCCGACGGCCTTCGGAACCATATGGGTGCGCTCCCGACACAGGGCCACACGCGAACCGCGTGCAACCCCGATGAAGAGGAGTCCCTTTGTGACCGCCGTTTTTTTTGACGACCTGTGCCGCCACGCCAGCCGGGAGCTGCGCCTGGACAACACCGAGCGCATGGGCCAGGAGGAGACCGTCGAGATCGATGGCATCAGCCTGGAAGTGACGCACCACGAATCCAGTGCCTCGATGCTGGTGCTCGCGGAACTTGGCCGCATCACGGCCGAGGATCCCGCACAGGTCTACCGGCAGCTGCTGGCCCTTCAACTGCTCACCTGGCACCAGCCTGGCGTTCGCTTCGGCTACGACGAGGGCAGCGACGCGGTGGTGCTGATGCTCGGAGTGCCGCTGCGCGAGGACATGACCGGCCCTTGGCTGGCCCAGGCCTTGCGCGGCATGGCGGCGCAGGTGAAGCAATGGCGAGCCACCCTGCTGGCGGGCATGTTCGTCTGGGAGGGGGTCAGCGCCGGCCAGGCACCCCGCGATGGCGCCCACGGGCCCCGCACCACGCTGGCCTGACGGAGCGCCGCATGCACCCAAAGACGAGCGCCAAGCCCCACAAGTTCAGCCCCGAGCACAACCAGCGAACCATCAACAACCCCAACAAACGCCCCCTGACACCCGCGGATTTCGCGGCCTACACCGGGCTGAGCCGCAAACGCACACGCCAATGGCGCCAGGACCCGCAGGCGTACATCCACCACCTGCTGAGCACCGCCCTGGAGCAGGTGGCCGCCGTGCCCGCCCCCGCCAGCGCGGCGGTGGTCCCCACCGGAGACAAGGTCAGGGCCGTCTGTGGCGCCGGCAGCCTGGGGTTCAGCGTGTCCTTCATGCTGGCCAAGGCCTGGGCCTCGCTGTGGGGCTTCCTGCCCTCGCTGTCCCAGAGCGATCCGCGCCTTTTTTTCCTCGTGGGTGCGGCGGGGTTCGATCTGATCGCCTCCTTCCTGCACGCCACGGTGGCCAAGACCGTGGCCTTCGGCCCCGGCGCCAACTACGGCGGCCCGCAGGCCCCGGACAAGGCGGCCTTCGACAACTACGTCACCCTGCTGGGCATGTGGTACGTGGCCTCGGCGCGGGGCGATGCGGAACAGACCCAGGAAATCGCCGCCGCCCTGCAAGAGCTGGTGGATGGCGTGATCGCCCGGGCCCAGGCCGAGCAGGACAAGGGCACGCCACTGTGCTTCGATTTCCGCGAACACCCCCTGCTGGGGAGCTGGCTGCGCAACGGCCACTTCCACCTGGCCTTCTTCAGCTATTCGATCGTGTACCTGTTCTCGGGCAGCCTGGCGCCGCACCTGCGCGCGTGGATCGAGCAACTGCCCGCCACCCTTGCCCAGAAGGCCGGGCTGTTCGCGCTGTCGGACTTCCTGGCGTCGGCCGCCATGGGCCAGCTCGCCGGCATCTCCACCATGAGCCTGCACATGCTGGGCAATGCCGGGATCCAGCACGGCGCCGACAAGCCGGGCCTGCACCAGACCTGGAAGCAGGAACAAGCCGTGGCGCTGAAGAAGTGCCTGGCGGTCACGCCCTCGCTGTTCGAGCTGGTCAACATCCGCAGCGCCATCGAGGCGAGCATTCTGGAGAGTCCCCTGAGCCCGGCAGAAAAGCGCCTGCGGCTGGCGGGCTTCGAGGCCCAGGTGCTGCCCCTGCTCGATCCCGCGATCGAGCGGCTGCAGCGGGTGCACCGGAAGTACCAGCGGCGCAGCGCGCTCTTGGAAACCACGGAAGGCCGCAATCAGATCGCCCGGGAAAAGACCGGCGCCATCGTCTTCGAAGGCGCGGGCAAGACAGCGCACAGGCTCATCAACCGCTCGCCAGCGGCGATCCGCTTGCGCACCACCGGCGAGGTGGTGGGCAACATGCTCGCGATGCTCGCCCAGGCGTACTCGATGTTCTACCTGTACACCCTGTTCGCCAGCACCATGCCCTTCACGGACACCGCGGCAGCGGTGCCCTTCGGCGCACCGCTCAACGGCAGCGATGCCTGGGCCCACACAGGCGACATGGGCTTCACCAATGGCACGCAGGCCGGGGCCGGGGTTCCCGAGGACACCCAGCTCTACTCCAGCTGGGCCGGCTGGATCCTCATCGCGGCCTTCTCGCTGCGGGCCGGGCTGATTCCTGCAACGGAGCTGCTGCTGAACCTGCTCTACGCCGCCGTGGCATGGATGGGCCGCCCGTCGGACCCCCGCGAGCGCGGCGCGCCATCGGCGAGCGACGACGGCACCGAGGACAGCGACGGCCCGCCGCCGCCAGGGTACCGGCCCCCACCACCCGACGACGGGGCCTCACCCGCGCTCGTCGACGTCGTGGTCGATGGCGGGACCGCCGACCAGAGCGTGGCGGCGCAGGCCTCTGCGCACCCACCCTGCTCGGTGACGGTGATCGACGGGCTCATCGAGGGCGTCGCACCGTCCAACGAGTAGCCCTCACTGCTTCGGAATGCCCGCGCGCTCGATCACCGCGCTCCAGCGCTTGATGTCGTTCACCAGCAGCGCCGCCGCCTGCTCGGGCGTGGACGAGCGCGGGTCGATGTTGAGCTCGCGCAGCTTCTTCTGCACCTCGGCGTCGGCCACGGCCGCGGCGATCTCGCGCTGCAGCCGTTCGATGACGGGGCGTGGCGTCTTCGCCGGCGCGGCGATGGCGTTCCACGACGAGGCCACGAAACCCGCCACGCCCGACTCCACCGCGGTGGGCACCTCGGGCAGCACGGGCGAGCGCTTCTCGCCCGCCACGGCCAGGGCCTTGAGCGCGCCGCCGCGGATCTGCGCGAGCACCGGCGCGAGGATTTCCACGCCCACGTCCACCTGCCGCCCGCGCAGGGCGCCGATGAGGTTGGGCGTGCCGTTGAACGGCACGGTCTGCGCGTCGATGCCGGCGCTGCTCTTGAACAGCTCGGCCGCCAGGTGCTGCGTGCTGCCGATGTTGATGCTGCCGATGTTGAGCTTGCCGGGGTTCGCCTTCGCGTAGGCCAGCAACTCGGGCAGGCCCTTGAACGGCGCGTCGGGATGGGCCACGACGGCGATGTCGAAAAAGCCCAGCGTGGAGACCGGCGCGAAGTCCTTGACGGTGTCGAAAGGCAGCGACTTGAACAGGCCGGCGGTGACCGCCGTGCCGTTGGACATGAGGAACAGCGTGTGGCCGTCGGGCTCCGCGCGCGCCACCGTCTCCGCGGCCACCACGCCGCCGGCGCCGGGGCGGTTCTCGATCACCACGGAACGGCCCAGGCCCTCGGCCAGCCGCCCGGCGACGATGCGCGCCGTCAGGTCCCCCACGCCGCCGGCCGCGAAGGGCACGACCAGGCGCAGGTTCTTCGACGGAAACGACTGCGCCCTGACGGCCGCCAGCGGCAGCGCCGCAGCGGCCAGGGCCATCAAGCGGCGGCGACGCATGCCCGCCACCACTACAGGACGAAGGTGACGATCACCGGGAACGCCACCAGGATCGCCGTGCGGATGAAATCGCTGAGCACGAAGGGCAACACGCCCTTGTAGGTCGCCAGAATGGGCACGTCCTTGGCCATGCTGTTGATGACGAAGAGGTTCATGCCCACCGGCGGCGTGATCAGGCCCACCTCCACCACGATCAGCACCAGGATGCCGAACCAGATGGCGAAGTGCTCCGGCGGCATGCCGAAGTCCAGCGCCGTCACCACGGGGAAGAACACCGGAATGGTCAGCAGGATCATGGACAGGGAATCCATGAAGCAGCCCAGGATCACGTAGATGACCAGGATCGCGACCAGCACCACCATGGGACTGAGGCCCGAGCCCGACACCAGCGAGGCGGCCTCCTGCGGCAGTTGCGACAGGGCCAGGAAGGTGTTGTAGACCCCCGCGCCGAGCACGATCATGAAGATCATGCCGGTGGCCACGGCCGTGCCCAGGACCGCCGCGACCAGCGTCTTGCGGTTCAGCCCGCCCGCCGCCCAGGCCGCGAGGCCGGTGCCAAAGGCGCCCACGGCCGCCCCCTCGGTGGGCGTGAAGTAACCCAGGTAGATACCGCCGACCACCACCAGGAAGATGGTGAGCACGGGCCAGACCTTCACGGTGGCCTTCCAGCGCTGGGCCATGGGCACCGGCGCCATGGAGCCCACTTCCTCGGGCTTGAGGCGCGCGTAGATGGCAATGACGATGACATAGCCGATGGCGGCCAGCACGCCGGGCACGAAGGCGGCCAGGAACAGCTTGGCGATGTTCTGCTCGGTCAGGATGGCGTAGATCACCAGCACCACCGAAGGCGGGATCAGAATGCCCAGCGTGCCACCCGCCGCCAGCGTGGCGGTGGAAATGCCGCCGGCGTAGCCCGCGCGCTTGAGCTCGGGCAGCGCCACCTGGCCCATGGTGGCCGCGGTCGCCAACGAGGAGCCGCAGATGGCGCCGAAGCCGGCGCAGGCGCCGACGGCGGCCATCGCCACGCCGCCCTTGCGGTGGCCGATCCAGGCCTCGGCCGCCTTGAACAGAGCCTGCGACAGGCCCCCCAGCGCCGCGAACTGCCCCATCAGCAGGAACAGCGGGATCACCGACAGGTTGTAGTTGGAGAAGGTGCTGTAGGTCAGCTGCTTGAGCTGGTTCAGGATGGGATCAGCGGTGCCGTAGATCATCCAGGCCCCCGCCATGCCGCAGACCAGCATCGCCAGCCCGATGGGCACACGCACGAAGATGAGCAGCAGCAGGATCGGGAAGGACCAGGCCGCGAGTTCGACGCCAGACATCAATGCGCTCCCGCTTCGGTGGTCCAGCCTTCGGGCTCTTTGCCCAGGCCGAGCATGGTCGCCGTCTTGGCGAGGTAGGCCAGGCAGCCAACCAGCGCGCCCACCAGGCAGGCCGCGTAGGCCCACCAGATCGGCATTTGCAGGATGAAGGTGGTCTCGAAGTAGTCCTTCTTTTCGATCATGCCTTCGTAGAGCTTCCAGGTGAGCACGAACCACACGACCAGCATCACGAGGTCGCACACCAGCACGATGGCCTTCTGGGCCCAGGCGGGCAGGTGCATGTACAGCAGGTCCACCGTGGCGTGGCCGCCCTTGAGGTAGGTCCAGGGCAGGAAAAAGAACACCGCGATGGCGGTGCCGACTTCAACGAGTTCGAAGTCGCCGGGAACGGGGCCCAGGCCGAGCCCGAGCATGGCGCGGCCGCTCACGCTGGCCACGATCATCAGCGTCAGCGCGACCAGCGCCAAGCCGCCGATGATGGCCGCCCATTGGGACAGCCGGTAGACGAATGCAATCATGCGAATGGCTTTCTACGAAAGACTGAGAGGCGCGATTGTCCAACATCGGCCGCACGCCCCCTCAACAAAAAGGCCGCCCTCTGGCGAGGACGGCCGTTGATCCCAAAGGGATGGATCACTTGCTGTACTTGGCGATCAGCGCCCTGGCCTCCGCGGCCAGCTTGGCGCCGTCGATGTTCTTGCCCTTCATTTCATTGACCCAGTCGGTCTCCACCGAGGCGGCGGTGCGCCGCCAGCGCTGCGTCTCCTGCACGTCCAGCGCGACGATGTTGTTGCCGGCCTTGACGGCGATGTCGCGGCCGGCCTTGTCGCCCTCGTCCATCGCGCGGCCGAACATGGCGGCGGTCTCGATGCCCGAGTTCTTGTCGATCACGGCCTTCAGGTCGGCGGGCAGCTTGTCGTAGGCGGCCTTGTTCATGGAGAAGGCGAAGGTCTGGGTGTACAGGCCCTCCTTGCCAGCGAAGGTGGTGTGGTTCTTCACCAGCTCGGTCACCTTCAGCGAGGGCGTCACCTCCCAGGGAATGGTGGTGCCGTCGATCACGCCCTTGGACAGCGCCTCCGTCACCGCCGGCACCGGCATGCCCACGGGCGTGGCGCCCAGCTTGGTGAGCATGTTGTTGATGATGCGCGAGCCGCCGCGGATCTTCATGCCACGCAGGCTCTCCAGGCCGGTGACGGGCGTCTTGGTGTGGAACAGGCCCGGGCCATGCGTGTGGACGGCGATGAGCTTGACGTCCTTGAACTCCTCGGGCGCGAACTTCTCGACGTACTCCTGCAGCGCCCGCGAGGACGATTCCGCGCTGCCGCTCATGAAGGGCAGCTCGAACACCTCGGTCTTGGGAAAGCGCCCGGGCGTGTAGCCCAGCACCGTCCAGGTCAGGTCGACCACGCCGTCCTTGGCCTGGTCGTAGAGCTGCGGCGGCGCGCCGCCGAGCTGCATGGCGTGGAACAGCTGGACCTTGATGCGTCCGCCCGACTCGGCTTCCACCTTCTGCGCCCAGGGCGTGAGGGCGCGCGCCGGAATGGTGGCCTGCGGCGGCAGCATCTGGTGCAGGCGCAGCGTGACCGTCTGCTGCGCCAGGGCGGGCAGCGCCAGCGTGGCCGAGGCACCCAGCAGCGCCAGCGCGGCGCGTCGCTTCATCGGTTTCATCCTTGTCTCCGTTCGGGTTGCGCCCGGCCCTCTCAGATGGGGGTGCTCATTGGCACGGGCGATGGGGGGAACTGAACACCCACACTGTGCATGCGGCTTGGCACAGCAGCCAGTCCGGTGAAGGACTTTCAGCTATGCCGTTATGTTATGAAACCAGTAGGAACCCTCTCAGGGTTTATCAGTGGGGCGCCGCGTCGGGGCGCCAGGCGCTGTCCAGGGTGATGCGCCCGACCACGCGCGAGACACAGGCGCAGATCCGCCGGTTGCCCTGCTTCTCGTGCTCGCTGAGGAAGACGTCGCGGTGGTCGATCTCGCCGTCCACGGCCAGCACGTCCATCGCGCACAGGCCGCATTCGCCGCGCCGGCAGTCGCTCATCACCTCGATGCCGGCGGCCTCCAGGGCGTCGAGCAGGGACTCGTCGGCCGACACGGTGAGCGATGCCCCATGGCGGGGCACGGCCAGCGAGAAGGCCTGGCTGGGCCGCTGGCCGCCGCTGCCGAAGGTTTCGAAGCGCAGGCCGCTCGCGGGGCGTCCCGCCTCGGCCCAGAGCGAACGCAGCGACGCCAGCAGGCCGCTGGGGCCGCAGACGTAGCACGGCGCGCCAGGCGGCAGGGCCGCCAGCTCGCCCGCCAGGTCCAGCCGCTGCCCCTGCCCCGACACCGCCGTCACCAGTTGGTCGCCCAGGATGTCGCGCAGGCGCTCGGCGTAAGCCAGTTCGCCAGCGTGGCGCGCGGCGTACAGCAGGCGCACCGCGCGGCCGCGTCGCGCCAGGGCCTGGGCCATGGCCACCATGGGCGTGATGCCGATGCCACCCGCCACCAGCAGGCTGGCCGGCGCGTCGAGGTCCAGCGGGAAGTGGTTCTGCGGCGCGCTCAGGCTCAGCGCGTCGCCCTCGGCCAGCGACCACATCGCCCGCGAGCCGCCCCGCCCGTCGTCCAGCCGCTTGACCGCGATGCGATAGCCGCCGGGCGTGTCGACCGGCTGGCCCACCAGCGAGTACGAGCGGGTCTGCTCGCGCCCGGCCACGCGCAGGCGCACCTGCAGGTGCGCGCCGGGCGGCCAGGCGATGGCCTCGCCGTCGAGCGGCTGCAGCACGAACTCGCGCACGCTGGGGGTGAGGTCGCGCAGCGCGGCCACGCGCGCGGTCTGCCAGATCGGGTTGCTTTTCATGAGGGTCAGCGGCGGCGGATGAGTTTGAGCGCGGGCGCGTGGGTCGGGCTGTTGCTGAGGCCCGCGAGCACGGCGCGCAGGTTGCGCTGGGCCAGGCGCGAGTGCTCGCGCAGAATGGCCTCGGCGCGCGCCCCCTCGCGGCGCTCGATGGCGTCCAGCACCTGGCGGTGCTGGTCCTGCGCCACCACCAGCATGTCGCGCGCCGCTGGCGAGCCGGCCTCGGCCAGCACGAAGCCCGAGGGCGAGGCAAACGGCAGCGCGCACACGCGCTCCAGCTGGCGCTCCACCGTGGGGCTGTCGGCCATTTCGGCCAGCAGCTCGTGCAGGCGGCTGTTGAGCGCCACGTACTCGGAGAAGGCCTCGGCGTCCAGCGCCGGCGCGGCCAGCACGGCGTCGATGCGCTCCAGCACGCCGCGCGCCTCGGTCAGCACGGCGGCCGGTGCGCCACGCTCGGCCGCCAGGCGCGCCAGCAGGCCTTCGAGCGTGCCGCGCAGTTCGATCGCGTCGGCGATGTCGCGCTCGGTGAAGGTCTGCACCACGTGGCCACCGCCGGGCAGCGCGCGCAGCAGGCCCTCCTGCTCCAGGCGCAGCAGCGCGGCGCGCACCGGCGTGCGCGACACGCCCAGGCGCTCGACGATGGCGAGCTCGGCGATGCGCGAGCCGCCGGGCAGCTCGCCCGAGAGGATGAGTTCGCGCAGCTGCAGCAGCGTGCGCACCTGCGCGCTTTCGGGCGCGGTGTCGGGCATGGGGTTGGAGGTGCTGGTGGCCATGGGATCAGCCCGCGCGGCGGATGGGAATGACGCTGGAGCCCGCGCCGGGCGTGCCGCGCTCGGCGTCCACCATCTTGTCGATCAGGCGCCGCGCCCACATGGCGCCGGCGTCGATGTTGAGGTTGTAGAACTTGTGGTCGGGGTGCTCCTCGATCGCCTTCTGCTGCGCTTCGAGCACCAGTTCGTCCTCGCGGAAGATGCCGGCCACGCCCTCGCGCAGCTGGTGCGTCAGGCGCTGCTCGTCGAGGCAGTAGTTGCGCGCGAAGGCCCAGAAGTAGAGGCAGCTGTTGCCGGTCTCGGGCGTGATGGTGTTGAGCACCATGCCGTTGACGCCCTGGCTGCGGTCCCCCTGCGGCGCGCCGGTGCCGGTGGGCGCCACGCCCACGTCGATGGCCACGGTGCACGGCGCCTCGAAGCGGATGATCTGCCAGCGGTCCACCGGGCCTTGGTGGCCGCGCGCCTGCCGCAGCTGCCCGGCCCAGAACGGCGGCGCCTCGATGTTCTCCATCCAGCGCGTGACGGTGGCAGTGCGATCGCCGTGCGTGGCCACGAAGGGCGCCTCGGCCACGGCGCGGTTGCCGATGCTGCTGCCGTGCACGAAGGTTTCGTGCGTCAGGTCCATCAGGTTGTCGATGACCAGGCGGTAGTCGCACTTCACGCGGATCATCTTGCCGTCGCCCGCCCAGGCCGGGTCGTGGTTCCAGTGCAGGTCGGGGATCAGCGATTCGTCGGCCAGCGCCGGATCGCCCGGCCAGACCCAGATGAAGCGGTGCCGCTCCGCCACCGGGAAGCGGCGCACGCAGGCCGAGGGGTTGAGGGTTTCCTGGCTGGGCATGTGGGTGCAGCGCCCCTCGGCGTTGAACACCAGGCCGTGGTAGCCGCAGACCACCTCGTCGCCCTCCAGCCGGCCCATGGACAGCGGCAGCAGCCGGTGCCAGCAGGCGTCCTCCAGGGCGGCCACGCGGCCATCGGTCTGGCGGTAGAGCACCAGTTTCTGTTGGCAGACGGTGCGGGGGAACAGGGCCCGTCCCACCTCCACGTCGTAGGCGGCCGCGTACCAGGCGTTGAGCGGGAAATGGGCTGGATCGGTATTCATGGATACGCAATGTATACATGAATTGCCGTTTTTTCCATAAAATCCTTCTAAAGAGATCTGATTTTCGCTTTTATGTATCCATTGAAAACACCGATATTGCCGACCACCGGGGCTTGGGCTACCGTCGGCGCCGTCCATTTCCGCAACCCCGAGGAGACCCCATGAGCCTGAATCCCCCCTTCCGCGCCGACCACGTCGGCAGCTTTCTGCGTCCGGCCTACCTGCTGCAGGCGCGCGAACAGAAGGCCAAGGGCGAGATCACGGCGGCCCAGCTGCGCGCGGTGGAAGACCGCGCGATCACCGAGATCGTGAAGTTCCAGGCCGACGTGGGCCTGCAGTCCATCACCGACGGCGAGTTCCGCCGCACCTACTTCCACATCGACTTCCTGGAGCAGCTGGGCGGCGTGAAGACCGACATCCCCGTCACCATCCGCAAGCCCGACGGCAGCGAGGAACTGGCGCCGCCGGTGATCCGCGTGATCGACAAGGTGCGCCACGCCAAGAACATCCAGCTCGCCGACTTCCAGTACCTGCAGGCGCAGGTCAAGGCCCTGGGCCTGCCGGGCCTCATGCCCAAGGTGACCATCCCCTCCCCCACCATGCTGCACTTTCGCGGCGGGCGCGCCGGCATCAGCAAGGACGCCTACCCCGAGCTGGACCCGGTGTTCTACGACGACGTGGCCCAGGCCTACGCGGACGAGCTGCAAAGCCTGGCCGACGCCGGCTGCACCTACGTGCAGATGGACGACACCAACATGGCCTACCTGTGCGACGAGAAGATGCGCGAGGCCGCGCGACAGCGCGGCGATGACCCGAACGAGCTGCCGCACCGCTACGCCGCCTTCATCAACAAGGTGGTGGCGAAGAAGCCCAAGGGCATGACCCTGGCCATGCACCTGTGCCGCGGCAACTTCAAGAGCACGCACGCGGCCGCCGGCAACTACGAGCCCGTGGCCGAGGCCCTGCTCACCGAGATGAACCTCGACGCCTACTTCATGGAGTACGACGACGACCGCTCGGGCGACTTCCGCCCGCTGCGCTACCTCAAGCCCGGCAAGACCGTGGTGCTGGGCCTGGTGACCACCAAGTTCGGCCAGCTGGAAAGCAAAGACGAGTTGAAGCGCCGCATCGCCGAAGCCGCGAAATATGCCCCGCTGGAGCAGCTCTGCCTGTCGCCGCAGTGCGGCTTCTCCAGCACGGTGCACGGCAACAACATCGCCGTGGAAGACCAGCGCAAGAAGCTGGCGCTGGTGGTGGAGACGGCGCGCGAGGTCTGGGGCTGAAACACACAGGGCGGCCCGCGGCCGCCCTGTGTTCGCGCGGGGCTGGCCCGCCTACTTGCTGTGCTTGGCGATCAGCGCGCGCGCCTCGGCGACCAGCTGGGCGCCATCGAGCTTCTTGCCCTGCATCTCCTTCACCCAGTCGGCCTCCACCGCGGCGGCGGTGGTTTTCCAACGCTGGGTTTCGGCGGCGTCCAGGGTGACGATGCTGTTGCCGGCCTTCTGCGCCACCGCCAGGCCGTCCTGGTCACCGTCGTCCATGGCGCGGCCGAACAGGGCCGCCGTCTCGACGCCCGAGTGCTTGTCGATGATGGCCTTCAGATCGGCCGGCAGCTTCTGGTAGCTGCCGCGGTTCATCACCAGCGCGAAGGTCTGGGTGAACAGCCCCGTGGGGCCCGAGAACGAGGTGTGGTGCTTCACCAGCTCGGCGATCTTCAGCGAGGGCGTCACCTCCCAGGGAATGGTGGTGGCGTCGATCACCGACTTCGACAGCGCCTCCGTCACGGCCGGCACCGGCATGCCCACCGGGGCGGCGCCCAGCTTGGTGAGCATGTTGTTGATGATGCGCGAGCCGCCGCGCACCTTCAGGCCACGCAGGCTGTCCAGGCCGGTGATGGCCGACTTGCTGTGGAACAGGCCCGGGCCGTGCGTGTGCGCGGCCAGCAGGTGCACCTGGCGGAACTCGTCGGCGGCGTGCTTCTGCACGTACTCGTGGAAGGCGCGCGAGGCCGGCTCGGCCTTGCCACTCATGAAGGGCAGCTCGAACACCTCGGCCTTGTTGAAGCGGCCCGGGGTGTAGCCGAGCACGGTCCAGACGATGTCGGCGACGCCGTCGCGCGCCTGGTCGAACAGCTGCGGCGGCGAGCCGCCCATGGACATCGAGTGGAACAGCTGCACCTTGATGCGGCCACCCGATTCGGCCTCGAGCTTCTTGGCCCAAGGCACGATGGCGCGGGCCGGAATGGTGGCCTGCGGGGGTAGGAACTGGTGCAGGCGCAGGGTCACGGTCTGCTGGGCGAAGGCCTTGCCGGCGATCGAGGTGGCGCCCAATGCGGCGGCGGCCACGATCGCGCTGCGGCGACGGAGAAGGGTCATGGGAAGAACCTGGCTGAATGAAAAGACACGACGGGCGGCGCCCACCAAGGGCGCGCCGAAGGCATGTGCCACGTCAGACACAAGGCCACCACTGTGCAGGCGCCGGTGGGGCTGCACAAGCCGGTTTCGGGACTGGCTGATATGCCGTTATGGTATGAAACCATTGCCTCGATGCCGCCTCCCGCCCCCATGCCCACCCCCCTGCACTGCCACCTCGACTTCATCTCCCCCTACGGCTACTTCGCCTCGCTGCGGCTGGAGGCCATCGCCGCCCGGCATGGCCGCACGGTCGCCTGGCACCCCATGCTGCTGGGTGTGGCGGTGATGAAGGTGATGGGCTTGAAGCCCCTGATGGACACGCCGCTCAAGGGCGACTACGTGGAGCGCGACGTGCGCCGCTACGCGCGCGAGCGCGGCGTGCCCCTGAAGCGCCAGCCGCGCGACGCGGTGATGAACCCCCTGGCCTGCGCTCGCGCCCTGGCCTGGACCAATCGCCACGCGCCCGAACGCGCCAGCGAGGTGGTGCACGCGGTCTACGGCGCCTACTGGGGCCAGGGACTGGACCTGTCCACGCCCGACGCGCTGGCGCCCGTGCTGGGCGAGGCCCTGGCGCGCGCGGCCGCCGGCGAGGAAGCGGCCGCGCTGCTGCGCGCCGAGGTCGATGCCTCGCTGGCGCAAGGCGTGTTCGGCTCGCCCACGGTGGTGGTGGACGGTGAACCCTTCTGGGGCGTGGACAAGCTGGAGCAGCTGGAGCGCTGGCTGGAGCGCGGCGGCTGGTGAGGCGGCTGGTGGGGCGGCTCAGCCCTCCGCCCCGCTGAACTCCACCGCCGTCGGCACCGCGATCGCCGCCAGCGCGGCCCGCAAGCCATCGGCGAGCGCCTCGTCGGCCGCGCCGGCGAAGCGCACCGTGGCGCGCTGGCGCCCGCCCTCGTCCACCGCGCTCACCGCCACCACCCGGTCGGGCGCCAGCTCGCGCGCCAGATCGGCCAGCTTGAGCTCGATCGCCCGCAGCCGCAGCGCGGGCTTGAACACCTTGCCGATGGCGGTGAGCGGCAGCGTCTGCACGACCACCACCCGCTTGGGCACGGCGGGGCGCTCGTACACCCGCGGCGCCACCTCGCGCAGCAGGGTCTCGGCGTCGGCACTGGCGCCCTCGCGCAAGACCACGAAGGCCGCGGGCACCTCGCCCGCGTAGGCGTCGGGCTCGGCCACCACGGCGCACTGCGCCACGGCCGGGTGGGTGAGGAAGGCGTCTTCCACCAGACCGGGGTCGATGTTGTGCGAGCCGCGGATGATCACGTCCTTGGCGCGGCCGGTGAGGTGCACGCGGCCCTCGGCGTCGAGGTGGCCGAGGTCGCCCGAGACGATCCAGCCGTGCTGAAACAGGCCGGCGTTGCGCGTCGCGTCGAGGTAGCCCGGGCTCATGTGCGGCCCGCGCAGCACCACCACGCCGGTTTCGCCGGGCGCGCAGCGCTCGTCCAGCCGGGCCTCGCCGTCGCGCCAGGGCACGGCGTGCACCTCGGTGAAGGGCAGGCGCCAGCCCGCCGAGCCGGCCGTCCGCGGCGCCAGCAGGGGCTCGATGCTGACCAGTCCCGCGCACTCCGTCATGCCCAGGATGTTGCGCACCGCGATGCCGGTGGTGGCCTCGAAACGCTGCGCGAGCTCGCTGGGCAGCGGCGAGCCACCCGTGTAGGCCGCGCGCACGCGCGAGATGTCAGCGTCGACGGGCACGCCCAGCAGGCTGGCCAGCACCGTGGGCACGCAGGCCAGGTGCGTCACGCCCTCGCGTTCGCAGAAGCGCCAGTAGCGTTGCACGAAGCCGGCGTTGCGCATGCCGCTGAGCGTGGGCAGCACCTGGCGCGCGCCGATGGCCAGCAGCGCCAGGCCGTAGACGAAGGCGCCGGCCACATGGAACAGCGGGAAGCCGTTCACCTCGACGCTGTGTTCGTCGCAGCCGTAGAAGGCGTGCGCGAACCAGGCGGTGTGCGCTTCGTTGCCGGCGGTGTGCTGCGCCAGCTTGGGCGCGCCGGTGGTGCCGCCGGTGTGGAACAGCGCGACCACCCGGTCCGGGTTCAGGTCGGGCTCGAAGCTGAGCGTGTCGGGCTGCGCGGCCATCAGCGCCTGCAGCGAGGCCAGGCCGGGCACGGCCTCGTCGACCGCGATCGGCACCAGCGCGCAGGGGTGCAGCGCCTGCGCCTTCAGCGCCGTGGGCCAGACCGCGAGCTCGGCGTTGGGCCCCAGGGCCACCAGCGCCTTGGCGTTCGCGGCCTGCATGAGCGAGGCGATGTGGTCCGGCTGCAGCAGCGTATTGATGGGGCACACGCGGCCCGCCAGCTGCGCGCCCCACAGCACGGCGTGCGCCTCGGGCGTGTTGGGCGCAAGCAGGGCCACGCTGTCCTCGGGGCCCACGCCCAATGCGCGAAACGCATTGGCCGCGCGGTGCACCATGGCCAGCAGCTCGCGGTAGCTCACGCGGCGCGGCGCGCGCGCCAGGTCGGCGTCGGGCAGGAAGGTGAAGGCCTCGCGCTCGGGGAAGCGCTCGGCGGCGGCGCGGATCAGCCCATAGGGCGTGCGCAGCGGCGCCACCTCGGCCTGCGGGCGGCGCTCCAGCGCCTCGATGTCGGCGAGCGAGGTGAAGGCCTTCATGCCAGCCCCAGCAGGCGCACGGCGTTGCCCTTCAGGATGCCGGGCATGACCTCGGGCTTGAAGCCGGCGGCCTCGAAGTCCTTCATCCAGCGCTCGGGCGTGATCAGCGGGTAGTCGCTGCCGAAGAGCACGCGGTCCTTGAGCAGGGTGTTGGCGTACTGCACCAGCTGCTTGGGGAAGTACTTGGGGCTCCAGCCGCTCAGGTCGATCCAGACGTTGGGCTTGTGCGTGGCCACGGACAGGGCCTCGTCCTGCCAGGGGAAGCTGGGGTGGGCCATCACGATCTGCATGTCGGGGAAGTCGATGGCGACGTCGTCCAGGTGCATGGGGTTGCTGTACTCCAGCCGCAGGCCGCCGCCGCAGCGCATGCCGCTGCCGATGCCGCTGTGCCCGGTGTGGAAGATGGCCGGCAGCTTGTGGGCGTTGATCACCTCGTAGATGGGCCAGGCCATCCTGTCGTAGGGGTGGTAGCCCTGCACCGTGGGGTGGAACTTGAAGCCCTTGACGCCTTCCTCCTTGATGAGGCGCTCGGCCTCGCGCGCGCCCATCTTGCCCTTGT
>NZ_MKSS01000125.1:0-2834 GCF_001897365.1 Hydrogenophaga sp. 70-12 | reverse complement strand
GTACTCCTGGCAGGACGAGGTGCTCAGCAACGCCGTCGAGGTGCACCTGCACCACCTGCGCCGCAAGCTCGGCCCGGCCTGGGTGCGCAACGTGCGCGGCGTGGGCTACAAGCTGGTCGAACCGGTCGACCCCCAATGAGGTCCCTGCGCCAGCGGCTGCTGCTGTGGCAGATCGGCGCGCTGGTGGCCGCCGCCGCGCTGGAAGGCCTCATCACCTACCAGCTGGCCTGGGACGGCTTCAACCGCTCCCGCGACAGCGTGCTGCAATCGATCGCCTACTCGGTGGTCCGCCACGGTCTGCGGCCGCCACCAGGCGCCGCCAGCCCGTCCCCGCCGGCGCCGACCACCGCCCCGGACACGCCCGAGGGCCCGGCTCAGGACCTGGGCCACTTCACCACGCAGATCTGGACCGCCCAGGGCCGGCTGGTCTACAGCTCGGTGGTCGGGGGCGGGCCGCCGCTGCAGGCCCCGGGGCTGAGCGTGGCGAGCTGGAACGGCGAGGACTGGCGGGTCTACACCCTGGCCGAACGCGACCAGATCGTGCAGGTGGCCGTCACCAACGCCGATCGGCTGGCGCGCTTCGGCGAGCTCCTGCCCGGCCTGCTCGCGCCGCTGGGCGTCCTGGTGCTGGTGATGTGGCTGCTGATGCAAGCCGCCGTGAACAAGGCCCTGGCGCCGCTGAACGCCTGGGGCCGCGACCTGCGCCGCCGTGAGGGCGGCGAGCTGCACGCCGTGGGCACCGCGGCGCTGCCCGAGGAACTGGTGCCGCTGGGCGATGCGCTCAACCAACTGCTGGCGCGCGTCGAGGCCCTGCTGGGCAGCCAGCGCGCGCTGCTGGCCGACGCGGCGCACGAGCTCAACACGCCCCTGGCCGCGGTGAAGCTGCAGGCCCAGCTGGCGCGGCGCAGCGGCGAGGCCACGCGCACGGCGGCGCTCGACGAGCTCGACCGCGGCATCGAACGCGCCACCCACCTGGTGGCGCAGCTGCTGCAGATGGCCCGGCTGGAGCCCGGTGTGCGCGAGCGCGAGCCGCGCCCGCTGCGCCTGGACATCCTGGCGGCCGGGGTGGTGGCCGCCTTCTCGGCGCGCGCCGACCAGCGCGGCATCGACCTGGGCCTGGCGCCCAGCGACGCCGCCTGGGTGGCCGGCGACGAGGAAGACCTGCGCGTGCTGCTGAACAACCTGGTGGACAACGCGCTGCGCCACGCCCCCCACGGCGGGCGCGTGGACGTGCAGGCGCGCACCGAGGGCGGGCGCGTGCGGCTGACGGTGGACGACAACGGCCCAGGCATCCCCGAGGCCGACCGCGAGCGGGCGACGCGCCGCTTCGTGCGCCTGGACGGCTCCACAGCCCCGGGCAGCGGCCTGGGCCTGTCCATCGTCGCGCGCGTCGTGGCGCAGCACGGCGGCGCGCTCACCCTCGCCGAGCGCGAGGGCGGCGGCCTGAGCGTGCGCGTCGAGCTGCCCGCCGCGCCCGAGTCGCGCTAAACTGTTTCCGTTTTCGCAACAATTAGAGGCCTGCACGGCCAGACAACGATCCCATGGACCGATTGCATTCCATGCGCGCTTTCCAGCGAGTGGTGGACGAAGGCGGCTTTGCGGCCGCCGCGCGCGCGCTGGACCTCTCCCCCGCCGTCGTCACGCGCCTGGTGGCCGACCTCGAGGAACACCTGGGCACCCGCCTGCTGCACCGGACCACGCGCCGCGTCTCGCTCACCGAGGCCGGCGAGGTCTACCTGGAGCGCGTGCGCCAGATCCTGCTCGACCTGGAAGAGGCCAGTGCGCTCGTGAGCTCGCAAACGCAAGAGCTGGCCGGCGTGCTGCGCGTGCTGGCGCCGCCCGTGCTGGCCATGCACGTGCTCGCGCCCATGCTCGCGGGCTTTCGCCAGGCCTACCCCAAGATCCGGCTCGACATCGAGGTGGAGTCCCACCGCGAGCCGCCGGTGGAGGACTACGACATCACCCTCATCGGCGCCGACGCCAGCTTCGACGCCAACGTCATCGCGCGCAAGGTGGTCAGCACCGAGGGCATCCTGCTGGCCTCGCCCGCCTACCTGGCGCGGCGCGGCCATCCCCAGCGCCCGGAAGACCTGGCGCAGCACGACCTGCTGCGGCTCAAGCCGGCCGCGGGGCGCTCGCGCAAATGGCGCCTGCTCAACGCCAACGAGAGCGACCGCGTGGTGGAGGTGGATGCCCAGCCCGTGGTCTGGGCCAACCACAACGACACCCTGATCCACGCCGCGCTGGACGGCGCGGGCATCACCGCCACCTCGGTGGAACTGGCCGCGCCGCTGCTGGCCGACGGCGACCTGGTGCGCGTGCTCAGCCCCTGGATCACCAACCGCCTGACCATGTACGCCGCCCTGCCCAGCCGCAAGTTCGTGCCGCGGCGCACGCAGGTTTTCCTCGACCACCTCATCGAACAGACGCGCGCGCGCGTCGACCAGGCCCTGGCCACCTGCATGGCCTGCTGATGACGGAGACACCGCCATGACCGTCCCGAACGCCATCCATTTCGGCCACCACGACCGCGTCGTCATCGTCACCGGCGGCGCCCAGGGCATCGGCGCGGCCTGCGCGCGCCGCTTCGCGCGCGAAGGCGCGCGGGTGTTCATCGCCGACGTGGCGCGCGCGCCCGGCGAAGCGCTGGCGAGCGAACTCAACGGGCGCTTCGTCGCCTGCGACGTGGGCGACAAGGCGCAGGTGGACGCGCTGGTGGCCCAGGTGCTCGACGAGGCCGGCCGCATCGACGTGCTGGTGAACAACGCCGGCGTCTTCAAGGCGGCCGACTTCCTGGAGATCAGCGAGGCCGACTTCGACGCCGTGCTGCGGAT
>NZ_MKSS01000124.1:0-2856 GCF_001897365.1 Hydrogenophaga sp. 70-12 | reverse complement strand
ATCGCGCGCGCCAGCGCCCGCGCCACGCACACCGTGAACCAGCTGCTGGCGCTGGCACGCGCCGAGACCACCGGCCGCACCCTGCCGAGCGCGCGCGTCGATCTGGCGCGGCTGGTCGCCACCGTGGTGCGCGACACCGTGCCGCGCGCTCTGGAGCTGGGTGTGGACCTGGGTGTGGAAGGCGACCACGAGGTGCCCGAGGAGTTGCAGCTCACCGGCAACCCCACCCTGCTGCAGGAAATGGTGCGCAACCTCGTGGACAACGCCATGGCCTACAGCGGGCCCAAGGGCGTGGTGACGGCGCGCGTGCTGGTGGACCGCTTCAGCGGCGTGCAGCTGGTGCAGGTGGAGGACAACGGCCCGGGCATCCCGGTGAGCGAACGGGCGCTGGTGATGCAGCCCTTCTACCGCGCGCTGGGCACCGACGTGGACGGCTCGGGCCTGGGCCTGGCCATCGTGCAGGAGATCGCCCAGCAGCACGGCGCCACCGTGCACATGGAAGACGCGCACCCGGAGCGGGGCCGCCCGGGGCTGCGTGTGTCGGTGCGCTTCGTGGCGAAGCAGGCGAGCGAGTGAAGCCCGCCGCCCGCCGCCGCTTCAGCCTTTGTAGACGTTGAGCTCCAGGCGCTCGCGCTCCATGGCGCGCGCCACCGCCGGCAGCGCCGCGAAGCGCTGCACCAGCGCCCAGGTGGCGGGCAGGCTGTTGGGGTCGATGCCGGCGAAGCCGCCCCAGCGCAGCAGGGTGAGCGCGTAGGCGTCGAGCGCGCCGGGCTTGTCGCCGCCGAGCCAGGGGCTGGCCTTCTGGGCCAGCGCCTCGAGCTCGCCGAGCAGGCCGCGGTAGACCTCGACCGCGTGCGCCTTCACGGCCTTCTGCGCGGCCTCGTCGGCGGTGAACTTCTGCGGCATGAACACGTGCGTGAAGGTGGGGTGCACGGTGTTGTTCATCCAGGCCAGGGTCTGCAGCGCGCGCGTGCGCGCCACGCCCGAGGCGGGCAGCAGGCCGGCCTCGGGGAACCGGGCGTCCAGGTAGAGCACGATCGCCGGGATCTGGGTGATGACCTCGTCGCCGTCCACCAGCACCGGCACCTGGCCGCGCGGGTTGATGGCCAGGTACTCGGGCGCGCGCTGCTCGCCCTTGTGCAGCTTGACCGGCGACGGCTCGAAGCTGGCGCCAGCGAGCTCGAGCGAGCTGTGCGGAACGAAGGAACACGCGCCGGACGCGTAATAGAGCTTGAGGCCCATGGGATCGGTCTCCTGGAAGTGTTGAAGAAATTCAGCTCAGGTGATCGCCGACCAGGCCGGCGATCTCGAACATGGTGACGGCGTCCTTGCCGAAGACCGGGCGCAGCTTGGCGTCGGCCTTGATGCGGCGCTTGTCCGCCGGGTCCTGCAGGCCATTGGCCTTGATGTAGTCCCACAGCTTCTTGACCACCTCGGGCCGCGACACCGGCCCTTCGCCGATGACGGCGGCCAGCGCCGCGCTGGGCTGCTTGCCGGTGGCGGCGGTGGCCTTGCGCGGGGCCTTCTTCTCGGCCGACGCCTTCTTGGCGGCGGGCGCCTTCTTCGCGGCGGCCTTCTTCGCCGGCGCAGCGGCCTTGGCGGCGGGGCGCGCGCCCGCCTTGCGCGGCGGGTACTTGCTGTCGCGCGGCTCGAATTCGAAGTTCACCTTGCCGGCCTCGGCGTCCCAGGCCAGGAAGGCCTTGAACGAGCGGCGCGTGCGCATGGAGACGAACTTGTCGAGCAGGTCGGTCTTGCCGGTGGCCAGCAGCTTGCTCATCTGCTCGCGCGCCACCGGCTGCTGCAGGATGACCTTGCCGCTCTTGAAATCGCAGCTCGGCGTGGGCTGCTGCGCCGTGGGCACGGCGCGCTCGCACACGTAGTTGGCGCCGTGCTCGTGCACCGCGCCGCCGCACTTGGGGCAGGCGCCCAGCGATTCGCTGCCGGAGAAGTCGACCAGTTCACCGGTCTCCTCGTCCTTGCGGTCGTCGCCGAAGTCGAATTCGAGCTTCCAGTTGCGGTCTTCCTCGCTGTGCTTGAGCACGAGCTCGGCCACGAACGGCCAGCCCGCCTTGGAGCGAAAGCCCTCGAGCGGGCCGATGCGCTTGTCGCGCAGGAAGGCGTCGGCCTCGGTGGTTTCGAAGGTGCGCCCGGCGGGCGACTTGGTGAACGAGAAGCCGCAGCCCTCGCCGGTGCCGTCGGCGCCGGTGCAGGCGAAGCGGCGGTAGTTTTCCTTCACCACGCCGCCGCAGTTGGGGCAGGGCGTGGACAGCGTGGCGTAGTCGCCCGGCACGGTGTCGCGGTCGTACTCCTTGGCCTTCTTCACCAGGCGCTCGGTCATGGACGCGATCTCGGCCATGAAGGCGTCGCGCGACAGCTTGCCGTGCTCCATCTGCGCGAGCTTGTATTCCCATTCGCCGGTGAGCTCGGGCTTGGACAGCTCCTCCACCTCCAGGCCGCGCAGCAGCGTCATGAGCTGGAAGGCCTTGGCGGTGGGGATGAGCTCGCGGCCCTCGCGCAGCATGTACTTCTCGGCCAGCAGGCCTTCGATGATGGCCGCGCGCGTGGCCGGCGTGCCCAGGCCCTTTTCGTGCATGGCCTCGCGCAACTCCTCGTCGTCGATGAGCTTGCCGGCGCCTTCCATGGCGGCCAGCAGCGTGGCTTCGCTGTAGCGCGCGGGCGGACGGGTCTGCAGGCCCTTGTGCTCCACCGACTCGGTGCGCACGGTCTCGCCTTCGCGCACCGGCACCAGGTTCTGCCCCTTCTCGCCGGGCTTGGCGCCTTCCACCTCGTCGGCGGCTTCCTTGCCGTAGACCGCCATCCAGCCCGGGTTGACCAGCACCTTGCCTTCGGTCTTGA
>NZ_MKSS01000123.1:0-15667 GCF_001897365.1 Hydrogenophaga sp. 70-12 | reverse complement strand
GGCCTGAACAGGCTGCGCGCGATCGCGTGGCGGCGCAGCGCGTCGAGGGTCAGGGGCTTGGCCATCGGCAACGGAAGGAACCGGTGTGGCCGCGCGGCTTACTCGACCCGCGTGACCCGCGAAGGTTTGAAGCCCAGGTCCGCCGCCTTGCCCTTGCGGCCGCGCGCGGCGCGGGCGTTGTTCAGGCTGCGGATCTCCAGCGTTTCCTCGCGCTCCTTGCCGCCGCGGCCAACGCCTTCGATCTTCACGCTGCGGATGTAGGCGGCGGCGCCGGCCAAGGTGTCCTTGGGCTCCAGGTCGATCAGCATGAGGCCGCGGCCGCCCTTGTCCATCTGCTTGAGTTCGGTGATCTCGAAGGTGAGGATGCGCCCGCCCGTGGAGGCGCAGCACACGTGCGTGGCCGGCACCAGCGGCTGACCGCCCGAGGAGAAGGCCGCGTGCGAGGGCGCGCAGGGCGTCTCGCCCTCGCCCAGGCTGATGAAGGTCTTGCCGCCGCGCTGGCGCGACACCATGGACTCCACCGTGGCGATGAAGCCGTAGCCGCCGCTGCTGGACAGCAGCAGCGCCGCGTTCGCCGGTCCCGCGAAGTAGTGCAGCGGCTGGGTGCCGCTTTCCAGGTCGATCAGCGTGGTGACGGGCTGGCCGTCGCCGCGCGCGCCGGGCAGGCTGGCCACGGGCACCGAATAGACGCGGCCGTTGCTGCCGACCACGATGAGCACGTCCACCGTGCGGCATTCGAAGGTGCCGTACAGGCCGTCGCCGGCCTTGAAGGCGAAGGCCGAGGCCTCGTGGCCGTGGCCGGTGCGCGCGCGCACCCAGCCCTTGCTGGACACCACCACGGTGACCGGCTCGTCCACCACCTTGATCTCGGCCACGGCCTTCTTCTCGGCCTGGATCAGCGTGCGGCGCTCGTCGGCGAAGGCCTTGGTGTCGGCCTCGATCTCCCTGACCATCAGGCGCTTGAGGCTCGCGGGGTTGGCGAGGATGTCCTCCAGCTTGGCCTGTTCC
This sequence comes from Hydrogenophaga sp. 70-12, assembly GCF_001897365.1. Classification (NCBI taxonomy): domain Bacteria; kingdom Pseudomonadati; phylum Pseudomonadota; class Betaproteobacteria; order Burkholderiales; family Comamonadaceae; genus Hydrogenophaga; species Hydrogenophaga sp. 70-12. Next base: position 14,659 of record NZ_MKSS01000123.1, on the reverse strand, counting down.
TCGCGCAGGTTCTTGAGTTCCTGCTCGATCTTGATCGCCTCCAGCCGCGCGAGCTGGCGCAGGCGGATTTCGAGGATGTCCTCGGCCTGGCGGTCGCTGAGCCGGAAGGCCTCGATCAGCGCGGCCTTGGGCTCGTCGCTGTGGCGGATGATGCGGATCACCTCGTCGATGTTGAGCAGCACGAGCTGCCGGCCTTCGAGGATGTGGATGCGGTCCAGCACCTTGTCGAGGCGGTGCTGGGAGCGGCGCGTGATGGTGGCCTGGCGGAATTCGATCCACTCCACCAGCATCTGCCGCAGCGATTTTTGCACCGGCCGGCCGTCGAGCCCGATCACCGTGAGGTTGATCGGCGCCGAGGTTTCCAGGCTGGTGTGCGCCAGCAGTTGCGTGATGAGCTCCTGCTGCTCGATGCGGCTGCTCTTGGGCTCGAACACCAGGCGCACCGGCGCGTCCTTGCTGGACTCGTCGCGCACGCCGTCGAGCACCGCGAGGATGCTGGCCTTGAGCTGGTTCTGCTCCTGCGTGATCGCCTTCTTGCCGGTCTTGAGCTTGGGGTTGGTGAGCTCTTCGATCTCTTCCAGCACCTTCTGCGTGCTGGTGCCCGGCGGCAGCTCGGTCACCACCATCTGCCACTGGCCGCGCGCCAGGTCCTCGATCTTCCAGCGCGCGCGCACCTTGAGGCTGCCGCGGCCGCTGCGGTAGGCGTCGGCGATGTCGCCGGCCGGGCTGATGATCTGGCCGCCGCCCGGGTAGTCGGGGCCGGGCACCAGGGCGAACAGCTCTTCGTCGCTGAGCCTGGGACTCTTGATCAGCGCCACGCAGGCCTCGGCGACCTCGCGCAGGTTGTGGCTGGGCACCTCGGTGGCCAGGCCCACGGCGATGCCGCTGGCGCCGTTGAGCAGGTTGAAGGGCAGACGCGCGGGCAGCTGCCGCGGCTCGGTGGTGGAGCCGTCGTAGTTGGGCACGAAGTCCACCGTGCCCTCGTCGATCTCGTCGAGCAGCAGGCCGCTGATCTTGGCCAGGCGGGCCTCGGTGTAGCGCATGGCCGCGGCGCCGTCGCCGTCGCGCGAGCCGAAGTTGCCCTGGCCATCGATGAGGGGGTAGCGCTGCGCGAAGTCCTGCGCCATGCGCACCAGGGCGTCGTAGGCGGCCTGGTCGCCGTGCGGGTGGAAGCGGCCGAGCACGTCGCCGACCACGCGCGCGCTCTTGACCGGGCGCGCGGCCGCGTTGCCGCTGTAGCCCAGGCCCATGCGCTCCATGCTGTAGAGGATGCGCCGCTGCACCGGCTTCTGGCCGTCGCACACGTCGGGCAGCGCGCGGCCCTTGACGACGGACAGCGCGTACTCGAGGTAGGCGCGCTGGGCGTAGGCCGCCAGGCTGTCGTCGGGTTCGGCCGCGGGCGCCAGCGGCAGTTCGGGGGTGTTCACATCAGACATCAGATATCCACCTCCACGGCGTCACCGTGAAGTTCCATGAGTTCGCGCCGCGCCGCGGCTTCGCCCTTGCCCATCAGCTGGGTGATGCGCGCCTCGGTGGTGGCGAAGTCGTGCGCGCCCAGGGTGACGGGCAGCAGGCGGCGGGTGTCGGGGTTGAGCGTGGTGTCCCAGAGCTGCTCGGCGCTCATCTCGCCCAGGCCCTTGAAGCGGCTGACCTGGCACTTCTCGGCCGGCACGCCTTCCTTGGCGGCCTTGTCGAGCGCGGCGTGCAGCTCGCCATCGTCCAGCGCGTACACCTTGGCCGCGGGCTTCTTGCCGCGTGCGGGAATGTCCACGCGGAACAGCGGCGGGCGCGCCACGTAGACGTTGCCCGATTCGATCAGCTTGGGGAAATGGCGGAAGAACAGCGTCAGCAGCAGCACCTGGATGTGCGAGCCGTCGACGTCGGCGTCGGACAGGATGCAGACCTTGCCGTAGCGCAGGCCGCTCAGGTCGGGCGAGTCGTTGGGGCCGTGCGGGTCGACGCCGATGGCGACCGCGATGTCGTGGATCTCGTTGTTGGCGAACAGGCGGTCGCGCTCCACCTCCCAGGTGTTGAGCACCTTGCCGCGCAGCGGCAGGATGGCCTGGCATTCCTTGTCGCGGCCCATCTTGGCGCTGCCGCCGGCCGAGTCGCCCTCGACCAGGAAGATTTCGTTGTGGCTGAGGTCGCGGCTTTCGCAGTCGGTGAGCTTGCCGGGCAGCACGGCCACGCCGCTGCCCTTGCGCTTCTCCACCTTCTGGCCCGCGCGCTGGCGCGTCTGCGCCGCCTTGATGGCCAGTTCGGCCAGCTTCTTGCCGTGTTCCACGTGCTGGTTGAGCCAGAGCTCCAGCGCCGGCCGCACGAAGCTGGACACCAGGCGCACCGCGTCGCGCGAGTTCAGGCGCTCCTTGATCTGGCCCTGGAACTGCGGGTCGAGCACCTTGGCCGAGAGCACGTAGCTGGCGCGCGCGAACACGTCCTCGGGCAGCAGCTTCACGCCCTTGGGCAGCAGGGCGTGCAGCTCGATGAAGCTCTTGACCGCCTGGAACAGGCCGTCGCGCAGGCCGCTGTCGTGCGTGCCGCCGGCGCTGGTGGGGATGAGGTTGACGTAGCTCTCGCGCACGGGCGCGCCGTCCTCGGTGAAGGCCACGCACCAGGCGGCGCCCTCGCCCTCGGCGAAGCTGTCGTGGCCGGCCTCGGCGAAGCCCTCGCCTTCGAACATGGGGATCACCGGATCGGCGGTGAGCGTCTGCTGCAGGTAGTCGCGCAGGCCGCCCTTGTACTGCCAGGTCTGCGTCTCCTTCGTCTTCTCGACCACCAGCTGCATGGTCACGCCGGGCATGAGCACGGCCTTGCTGCGCAGCAGGTGCACCAGCTCGTTCATGGGCAGCGTGGCCGATTCGAAGTACTTCGCATCGGGCCAGGCGCGCACCGAGGTGCCCTGCTTGCGGTCGCCCTCGCCGCGCGGCGCCACGGCCAGCGGCTCGATCACGTCGCCGCCGGAGAAGGCCAGGCGCGCCACCTGGCCGTCGCGAAAGCTGGTGACCTCCAGCCGTTTGGACAGCGCGTTGGTCACGCTCACGCCCACGCCGTGCAGGCCGCCCGAAAAGCTGTAGGCGCCGCCCTTGCCCTTGTCGAACTTGCCGCCCGCGTGCAGGCGGGTGAACACCAGCTCGACCACCGGGGCCTGTTCCTCGGGGTGCAGGCCGAAGGGAATGCCCCGGCCCTCGTCTTCCACGCCAACCGAACCGTCGGCGTGCAGCGTGACCTTGATCTTCTTGCCGAACCCCGCCAGCGCCTCGTCGGCCGCGTTGTCCAGCACTTCCTGAATGATGTGCAGCGGGTTGTCGGTGCGGGTGTACATGCCCGGCCGCTGCTTGACCGGCTCCAGCCCCTTGAGGACGCGGATGGAGCCTTCCGAATAGGTGGAGGGGGTGCTTGCCATGGGCGCGGATTGTAGGGGCGGACGGCGAAAACCACTGGATGGATTCCCAGCCCTTCTGTCGGCGCGGGCCGGCGATGCCCTGCGCGCAACAAAAACGCGCAGAAATTTCAATCGCCCCTGCCTCCCCCGCGACGCCCGGGGCGAATGGCCCTTGGGCACAATCCGCCGATGACCACCGCCACCCCGGGCGCGCCGCGCCTCTCCGCCACCCAGGTCCTGCTCTGCGGGGCCCTGATCGTCACCTTGTCCATGGGCATCCGTCACGGCTTCGGCCTGTGGCTGCAGCCCATCACCCAGGCCCAGGGCTGGACGCGCGAGACCTTCGCCTTCGCGCTGGCGGTGCAGAACCTGGCCTGGGGGGTGTTCGGCATCTTCGCCGGCATGGCGGCCGACCGCTTCGGCGCCTTCCGCGTGCTGCTGGTGTGCGCCGGCCTGTATGCCCTGGGCCTGGCGGGCATGGCGCTGTCCACGTCCACCCTGTCGTTCGCGCTCACCACGGGGGTGCTGATCGGCGCGGCCCAGGCCGGCACCACCTACGCCGTCATCTACGGCGTGATCGGCCGCCAGATCGCGGCCGAGCGCCGCTCCTGGGCCATGGGTGTGGCCGCGGCCGCCGGCTCCTTCGGCCAGTTCCTCATGGTGCCGGTGGAAGGCTGGCTGATCGCGGGGCTGGGCTGGCAGAACGCGCTGCTGGTGCTGGCGGTGGCGGTGCTGCTGATCGCGCCGCTGGCCATGGGCCTGCGCGAGCCCGGTTTCGCGGGCAGCGCGCCGGCCAGGCGCGAGCAGACCATCGCCCAGGCCCTGCGCGAGGCCTTCCAGTACCGCAGCTTCCAGCTGCTGATGGCGGGCTATTTCGTCTGCGGCTTCCAGGTGGTGTTCATCGGCGTGCACATGCCCAGCTACCTCAAGGACAACGGGCTGTCGCCCCAGGTGGCCAGCTACGCGCTCGCGCTCATCGGCCTGTTCAACGTCATCGGCACCTACGCCGCTGGCGCGCTGGGCCAGCGCATCGCCAAGCGCCACATCCTGGCCTTCATTTACCTGGCGCGCGCGCTCGCCATCGCCGGCTTCCTGTGGGCGCCGCTCACGCCCCTGAGCGTGTACGTGTTCTCCTCGGTGATGGGCCTGCTGTGGCTGTCCACCATCCCGCCCACCAACGCCACCGTGGCGCAGATCTTCGGCGTGGCCCACCTGTCCATGCTGGGCGGCTTCGTCTTCTTCAGCCACCAGATCGGCAGCTTCCTGGGCGTGTGGCTGGGCGGCTACCTCTACGACCGGACCGGCAGCTACGACATCGTCTGGTACATCGCCATCGCCCTGGGCGTGTTCGCGGCCATCGTGAACCTGCCGGTGCGCGAGGCGCCGATCCTGCGCGGGCCGCGGCGCGTGGGAGCCAGCGCATGAACATGGACCCCCACGCTCCGCCGCTGTGCGGGTCGCTGCCCCCCGGGGGGGCTGAGCCGCCTTCGGGCGGCCGGGCGGCGGCTCGGCTGTGGCAGCGCGGCCTGGTCTGGACCGCGGCGCTCGCGGGCCTGCTGGCCACGTTCGCCCTGTACCAGCGGCCCGACTTCCTCGTGGACCTCGCCGACCGGCTCTGGAGCTGCTTCTGATGCACGGCACGCCAGTGCCATCGGCCTGGGTACGGCGCTGGTCCCACCTGGTGCCGGCGGGCGGTGCGGTGCTGGACGTGGCGTGTGGCCACGGACGCCACCTGCGCTGGTTCGCGCAGCGCGGCCACCCGGTGACGGGCGTGGACCGGGACCCCGAGGCCATCGCCGCCATCCAGGGACTGGGCCGCGCCGTGCAGGCCGACATCGAGAACGGCCCCTGGCCTTTCGAGGGCCAGCGATTCGCCGGCGTGGTGGTCACCAACTACCTGTGGCGCTCGCTGATGCCCCGCCTCCTGGACAGCGTGGCCGAGGGCGGCGTGCTGATCTACGAGACCTTCGCCATCGACCACGCCAGCGTCGGCAAGCCCTCGCGGCCCGACTTCCTGCTGCGCCCCGGGGAACTGCTCACGGCCGCCAGCGGTCTTCGCATCGTGGCCTATGAAGACGGTTTCTGCGCGGCCCCCGACCGCTTCGTGCAGCGCCTGGCGGCGGTGCGCGAAACCCGTTCCCGCGAGGCAGCACCCGCTCGGTACCCCCTGGATGCCGCTGGGTAGAATGCTCCGCTTATCCGCCCCTCGAGGGCGTCCAGCGCGCGCCCGGCCGCGCTGACACACCGATCCGCCATGCAAATGATCACCGGCAGCATCGTGGCCCTGGCCACCCCGTTCAACCCCGACGGCAGCGTCGACTACCCCGGCCTTCGCAAGCTGGTCGACTGGCACATCGCCGAAGGCACCGACTGCATCGGCGTGGTCGGCACCACGGGCGAATCGCCCACGGTCACGGTGGAAGAGCACTGCGAAATCATCCGCGTCGCGGTGGAGCAGGCCAACAAGCGCGTGCCCATCATGGCCGGCTGCGGCGCCAACTCCACGGCCGAGGCCATCAACCTCGCCAAGTTCGCGCGCGGCGTGGGGGCCGACTGCCAGCTGCAGGTGGTGCCTTACTACAACAAGCCCACGCAGGAAGGCCAGTTCCAGCATTTCAAGGCCATCGCCGAGGCCACGGGCGACCTGCCCATCGTGCTCTACAACGTGCCCGGCCGCACCGTGGCCGACATGCAGCTCGACACCGTGCTGCGCCTGAGCCAGGTCAAGGGCATCGTCGGCATCAAGGAAGCCACCGGCAACATCGAGCGCGCCCAGTGGCTCATCCGCGAGGCGCCGGCGAACTTCGCCATCTACTCGGGCGACGACCCCACCGCCGTCGCCCTCATGCTCTGCGGCGGCCACGGCAACGTGAGCGTCACCGCCAACATCGCGCCGCGCGCCATGCACGAGCTCTGCGTGGCCGCCGTCGCGGGCGACGCGAAGCAGGCCATGGCCATCCAGAAGCGCCTGCTGCCCCTGCACAAGCAGCTCTTCTGCGAATCCAACCCCATTCCGCTCAAGTGGGCCATGGCCCGCCTGGGCCTGTGCGGCGAGACCATGCGCCTGCCGCTCACGCCCATGTCGCGCCAATACGTGCCGCAGGTCGAAGCCGCGCTGCGCGAGTCCGGCCTGCTGAGCTGATTCCCCCCATCCACCGATGCCCCGCCCTTCCATGCCTTCGTCCGCCGTCCGCACCGTGAGCCAACTCCATCGCCTGGGCCTGATCGCGTGCGCCGCGCTGCTCGCCACGGGTTGTTCCATCCTCAAAGAGGACAAGATCGACTACAAGACCGCGCAGGAAGGCAAACGGCTGGACGTGCCGCCCGACCTGACGCAGCTCAGCCGCGAGTCGCGCTACGTGGTGCCGGGCTCGGCCGTCACGGCCAGCGGCTTCCAGGCCGGCCAGGCCAATGCCGCCGCCGCGCAGGGCAGCGGCACCGCCACCGTGGAGGTGGGCGACGTGCGCATCGAACGCGCCGGTTCGCAGCGCTGGCTGGTGGTCAACCGCCCGGCCGGCCAGCTGTGGGGGCCCATCCGCGACTTCTGGCAGGAGAACGGCTTCCTGCTCGAAACCGACCAGGAAACCCTGGGCATCATGGAAACCGACTGGGCCGAGAACCGCGCCAAGCTGCCGCAGGACATCATCCGGCGCACCATCGGCCGCCTGTTCGACAGCCTCTATTCCACCGGCGAGTACGACAAGTTCCGCACCCGCCTGGAGCGCAACGCCAGCGGCGGCACCGAGATCTACATCACCCACCGCGGCATGGTCGAGGTCTACACCAACCAGCGCGAGAACCAGACCGCGTGGCAGCCCCGCCCGGCCGACCCGGAGCTCGAAGCCGAGTTCCTGCGACGCCTGATGGTCAAGCTCGGCGTGAGCGAGACCCAGGCCCAGGCCGTGGCCGCCACCGCGCCCGCGAAGTCACAGGCCGCGCGCGTGACCACGGTGAACAACCGGCCCGCGCTGCAATTCGACGACAACTTCGACCGCGCCTGGCGCCGCGTGGGCCTGTCGCTGGACCGCAGCGGCTTCACGGTGGAAGACCGCAACCGCAGCGAAGGCACCTACTTCGTTCGCTACGTGGAACCGGCCAAGCCGGGTGAGAAGCCCGGCTTCTTCGCCCGCATGTTCGGCGCCGACGACAAGCAGCCCACGCCGCAGCGCTACCGCATCGTCGTCAAGAGCGAGGCCGAGCTGACCACGGTGTCGGTGCTCGACGCGCAGGGCCAGCCCGACGCGTCGGCGAACGCGCAGCGCATCGTTCAGCTGCTCGCCGCGGATCTGTAAACACCCCCGCCGCGCGTCGCGCGCGGCCTTACAGGCCCAAGGTAGTCGGCGCGAAGGCTGGCCGCCCCTTCATCCACCACTCGTCCAGGCGCTCGTGCAGCGCCACGCGGCGCTCGGGCGCGCGGCTGGCCACCAGGCTGCAGCGCACCGGGTCCAGTCGTTCCAGCGTCCAGTCCGCGGTCCAGATCACGCCGGGCAGTTCGTGCGGCGAGGCCTGGGGCACGGCGTGGGCCTCGATCAGGTGGGACCAGGTGGTGCGCCAGGCCGTGAAGCGCGGGTGCAGCGTGCGCAAGGCGCTGAAGTCGCGCGCCAGCAGGCGCATGCGGCGCCCCCGCTGGGCCCAGGCGTTCAGCCCCGCGATGACCGAGCGCTCCCCGAGCGGCCAGTCGGCGAAGTCATCGTCCACCAGCCAGAGCATCGGCCAGGCCTGCGAGGCCGCCACGCCAATGGCCTGGCGCACCGCGTCGGCGAAGGCCACGCGGCCGACCAAGCGGCCCTCGGGCAGTTCCACCGGATCGGGCGCGGGGCTGTCGCGGGCTTCGGTGTCGGGCATGGGCCTCCCTCGCTCACTCGGGTTCGTGGTGCAGCCAGCCGGCCGCGAACCAGTCGGCCAGCACGGCCAGGGCTTCGGCGCTGGCGCTCCGGGTATCGCCCGCGCTCAAGCGTCGCTGGTCGGCCAGGCGGCGCATGAGGCGCGCGTCGGCGCCACCGGCGCGCAGGCCTTCCCCATTGATGAACACGTGGCGGTCGTCGTACATCATGCGCGTGCGCCGATCCAGCCGCAAGGCGCCGGGCGTCCAGGCGCCGGCGGGCTCGTCGAACCAGGTGTGGGGCTTGGGCTCGGTCATCACCTCGCCCAGGGCCAGCGCCAGCGCATCGCGCTCGCCCAGCAGGCGCTGCAGCGCGTCGGCCGCGAAGGCCTGCAGGCCCTCGGGCAGCCGGGCGGGCTGCGCGGTGGCGGCCTGCGCCGGGTCGCGGTAGAGGGTGTCGTCCTCCAAGGCATCGGCCATGCGCTGCAGCAGTTCGCCGGCCAGACCGCCGCGCTGCGGCGCGCGAAAGCCGATCGAGCAGGTCATGCAATCACCGCCCACGGCCTCGCCGTCGTGCGCCCAGCGCGGGGGCAGGTAGAGCATGTCGCCGGGCTCCAACACGAACTCTTCTTCGGGCTCGAAGTGCTGGAGGATCTTGAGCGGCACGCCGGGCCGCAGGCTCAGGTCCTTCTGGCGGCCGATGCGCCAGCGCCGCCGGCCCGTGGCCTGCAAGAGGAAGACGTCGTAGCTGTCGAAATGCGGGCCCACGCCGCCGCCCTCGCTGGCCCAGGACACCATGAGGTCGTCCAGCCGCGCGTCGGGCACGAAGCGGAAGCGCTGCAGCAGCGCGTGCGCGGCGTCGCTGTGCAGGTCCACGCCCTGCACCAGCAGCGTCCAGCGCGGCCGGTTCTGCGGCGGCAGCGCGCGCCGCGCGAACGGGCCGTGGCGCAAGCCCCAGCCGGCGCGGGCGTGCTCGACGAGCCGCGACTCGACACCCTCCCGCCCGGCCAGCTCGAACAGGGCGGTGCGCGCCAGCGGCGGCTGGAAGCCGGGGATGGCCTGGCGGATCAGCAGGGGCTTCTTCTGCCAGTGGCGGCGCATGAAGCGCTCGGGGCTCAGGCCGCCGAGCAGGGCCAGCGGTTCGTCGGACAGGGGGGCGGGCCTCGGGCCGGTGTTGGGGCTCATGGGAGAATTGTCCGATGAAATCCGACGCCGCTTCCCCGATGGCCGTGACGCCCCAGTGCGTCGTGGCGCTCTCCTGGACCCTGAAGGACACGCTGGGCGAGGAACTCGACGTGCTGGAGGAGCCGGTCGAATTCCTCGTCGGCGGCAACGACCTGCTCGGCAAGATCGAAGAGGCCCTGCAGGGCCACGTGGCCGGCGACACGCTGGACCTGCACCTGGAGCCGCTCGACGCCTTCGGCGACTACGACGACCAGCTGCTGTTCCTGGAGCCGCGCGACCGCTTCCCCAAGCAACTGGAAGAGGGCATGGGCTTCGAGGGCCTGCCGCCCGGTTGCAACCCCGCCGCGCCGCGCGACCGCCTCTTCTTCGTGAGCGACATCTACCCCGACCACGTGGTGCTCGACGGCAACCACCCGCTCGCGGGCATCGCCATCCGCATCCACCTCAAGCTGCACGCGGTGCGTGAGGCCACGGAGGAAGAGATCGGCCAGGGCACGCTGGGCGCGGGCTTCTTCCGCACCCAGCTGGACGTGACGGACCCGGCGCAGTCGCCGCCGGTCCCGCCCACCCTGCACTGACAAGAAACACCCCCGCCGCGCTTCGCGCGCCCCCTCAAGGGGGCGGCGCCTGCGGCCCGGCAAAGCCGGTTCCGCGGCGCTTCTTGGTGGCGTGGCTGGTGCGGCGGAGGTTCTTCAGCCTCGTCCTGTCGAGCCGTAGCCGCCCGCCCCGCGCGCGCTCTCGGCCGCGAAGTCGTCGACCACGTTGAAGCGCGCCTGCACCACGGGCACGATGACCATCTGCGCCAGGCGCTCCATGGGCTCGATGGTGAAGGCCACGTCGCTGCGGTTCCAGGCGCTCACCATGAGCTGGCCCTGGTAGTCGCTGTCGATCAGGCCGACCAGGTTGCCCAGCACGATGCCGTGTTTGTGGCCCAGGCCCGAGCGCGGCAGGATCAGCGCCGCGTAGCCCGGGTCGGCCAGGTGGATGGCCAGGCCCGTGGGCACCAGCTGCCAGGCGTTGGGCGCCAGGTGCAGCGGGGCGTCCAGGCAGGCGCGCAGGTCCAGCCCGGCGCTGCCCGGTGTGGCGTAGGCCGGCAGCTGGCCCGCCATGCGCGGGTCGAGGATCTTGACGTCGATCTGCATGCGCTCGGCCTCAGTTGCCTTTGGGTTTCAGCGCGTCTTCCAGCGCCTTGTTCGGGTCGACCTCCGCCGGCGCCGCTTCTTCGGGCTCGGGCTTGAGCCCGTCGGCGGACGGCTCTGCCGACGGCGTCTCTTCCTCCGTGCCGTAGCCGCTGTCCTCGGACGGTGGCGCCATGTCGCGCAGCAGCTCCTGCACGGCCTGGTTGTCCACCTTGACGGGCGCGCCCAGGCTGCCGACCACGATGCCCGGGTTGAGCATGACCACCGCGACCATGATCAGTTGAAGGACGATGAAGGCGATCGAGCCCTTGTAGATCTGCGCCGTGGTGACGGCCGGGATCAGCTGGCCGGTGACCTTGTCGGTGTAGTCCTGCCGCGCGGCCACGCTGCGCAGGTAGAACAGCGCGAAGCCGAAGGGCGGCGTGAGGAAGGAGGTCTGCATGTTCATCGCCAGGATCACGCCGAACCAGATCAGGTTGATGTCCAGGCTCTGGGCCACGGGCACCAGCAGCGGCACCACGATGAAGGCGATCTCGAAGAAGTCGATGAACATGCCCAGCACGAACACCAGGAAGTTCACGACGATCAGGAAGCCCATCTGCCCGCCGGGCAGCTTGTCGAACAGGTGCTCGACCCAGATGTGGCCGTCGGCCGCGTTGAAGGTGAAGCTGAACACCGTGGAGCCGATCAGGATGAACAGCACGAAGATGGACAGCTTGGTGGTGCTCTCCAGCGCCTCGCGCAGCAACTTGAGGCTCAGCGTTCGCCGGCCCGCGGCCATGATGAGCGCGCCCAGCGCGCCCATGGCGCCGCCCTCGGTGGGCGTGGCCACGCCCAGGAAGATGGTGCCCAGCACGAGGAAGATCAGCACCAGCGGCGGGATCAGCACAAAGGTCACCTGCTCGGCCAGGCGCGAGAGCAGGCCCAGGCGGAACAGGCGGTTGAGCAGCGCCAGCACCAGCGCCAGTACCGACGCGACGCTGATGGACATGATCACCACCTCGTCGCCACCGGGCGCCATCTGGCGACCGATCAGGGGATTGATGATGGCCTCGTGGTTGCGGGCCCAGAACCAGCCGGCCACCGCGCAGATCACCAGCAGCACCAGCAGCGAGCGGTGGCCCGAGGCGCCGCTGGGCTCCGAGTAGATGCGCGCTTCCTTGGGCAGCGCCGGCACCCACTTGGGCAGCACGATGGCCACCACGGCGATGAACAGCAGGTACAGGCCCACGAGCATCAGACCCGGGACCAACGCGCCGGCGTACATGTCGCCCACCGAGCGGCCCATCTGGTCGGCCAGCACGATCAGCACCAGCGAGGGCGGGATGGCCTGCGCCAAGGTGCCCGAGGCCGTGATGGTGCCCATGGCGATGGTGCGGTTGTAGCCGTAGCGCAGCATGATGGGCAGCGAGATCAGGCCCATGGAGATGACTGCGGCGGCGACCACGCCGGTGGTGGCCGCGAGCAGCGCGCCCACGAGAATCACCGCCACGGCCAGGCCACCGCGCACCGGGCCGAACACCTGGGCCACGGTCGACAGCAGCGCCTCGGCCATGCGGCTGCGCTCCAGGATGATGCCCATGAGTGTGAAGAACGGGATGGCCAGCAGCGTCTCGTTCTGCATGATCCCGAACACGCGCAGCGGCAGGGCCTGGAACAGGCCGGGCGGAAAGAGCCCGATCTCCATGCCGACGTAGCCGAAGAACAGGCCAGTGGCCGCGAGGGCGAAGGCAACCGGGAAGCCCGACAGCAGGAAGGCCAGCAGGCCGCCGAACAGCAAGGGCACGAAGTTGTGGGTAAGGAATTCGACCATGGCGCGCTCGCTCAAGCCTTCTTATGGGAGGCGGTGTCGGCCTCGGACATTTCTCGCACCAGGAAATCGGCCTCTTCGGGCTCCTTGTGGGCCAGCACGTCGGGGCCTTGGCCGCTCAGAAACGCCGCGCGCTTGACGATCTCGGAGCAGCCCTGCAACAGCAGGATGGCAAAACCCAGCGGAATCAGCAGGTACACCGGCCAGCGGATGAGGCCGCCGGCGTTGGACGACATCTCGCCCGACGCCCAGGCGCGCGCGAACACGGGCCAGCCTTCGTACATCATGAGCAGGCACAGGGGCGCGAGGAAGATGACGATGCCGGCGATGTCCACCCAGTTGCGTTGGCGCGCGCTGAACTTGGACGACAGGAAGTCGATGCGCACGTGCGCGTTGCGCAGGAAGGCGTAGCCGCCGCCCAGCAGGAACACCGCGGCGAACAGGTACCACTGCACCTCCAGCCAGGCGTTGGAGCTGGTGCCGAACACCTTGCGGACGATGGCGTTGACCGCGCTGATGAGCGTGGCCGCGAGAACGAACCACATCATCAGGCGGCCGATGCGGTCGTTGATGGCGTCGATGAGTCGAGAGATCGAAAGTAAGGCTTGCATGTGAACCCCATGGGTATGGGCGTGGGCCGCGCGGCGGTGGCCGCTTGGCCGGGGGCCCCGCGGGCGTGTCACCCGCGGGACAGGGGCCACGAAGGCCCGAGAAAAAAACCCCGCCGTGGCGGGGTGCCGGCCCGGGGGCCGGCGAGGCTCAGAGCTTAGCCGATTGCATGTAGCGGTCGAACTGGGCCTCGGTGAAGCGGAACCACAGGTTCTGGTCCCGGCGGAAGTTCGAATAGTCGGCGTAGATCTTCTTCCAGTGGGGGTTGGAGGCGTTGAGCTCCTCGTACAGGCCCATGGACTCCTTGAAGGCCAGGTCCATGATCGGCTTGGGAAAGGCCAGCACCTTCGCACCGCCGGCCACCAGGCGCTTGAGGGCCGCGGGGTTGCGCGCGTCGTAGCGGGCCTGCATCACCGTGTGGGCGTGCGAGGCCGCGTTCTCGACCATGGCCTTGTGTTCGGCCGACAGGCCGTTGTAGGCGGCCTTGTTGACGTAGAACTCGAGCTGCGCGCCACCTTCCCACCAGCCCGGGTAGTAGTAGTTCTTGGCAACCTTCTGGAAGCCCAGCTTCTCGTCGTCGTACGGGCCCACCCATTCGGTGGCGTCGATGGTGCCCTTCTCCAGCGCCTGGTAGATCTCGCCGCCGGGGATGTTCTGCGGCACGCCGCCCATGCGCGTGAGCACCTGGCCGGCGAAGCCGCCAATGCGCATCTTCAGGCCCTTGATGTCGGCCGCGGTCTTGATTTCCTTGCGGTACCAGCCGCCCATTTGCGCGCCGGTGTTGCCGCCGGGGAAGTTGACGATGTTGTACTGGTCGTAGAACTCGCGGAACAGCTTGAGGCCGTTGCCGTCGTACATCCAGGCCGTGAGCTGGCGGCTGTTCAGGCCGAAAGGAATGGCCGTGGCCATGGCGAAGGTCGGGTCCTTGCCGAAGAAGTAGTAGGGCGCCGTGTGGCCCATCTCCACCGTGCCGGCCTGCACCGCGTCGACGACGCCGAGCGCCGGCACCAGTTCGCCCGGCGCGTGCACGCTGACCTCGAACTTGCCGCCCGACATCGCCTTGATGCTGGTGGCGAAGACGTCGGCGGCGCCGTGGATGGTGTCCAGTGCCTTGGGAAAGCTGGATGTCAGGCGCCAGCGGATGGTGGCCTGGGCGTGCACCGCAGGCGCGATGCCGGCGGCGAGCACGCCGGCGACTCCGGCATGCCGGATAAGAGAACGACGGTCCATGTGTTTCAACTCCGTGGTGGTTATGTCGGCCCGCCACTGCGTGCGGGCGCCCCAGAGGGCCACGGAATTCTAGAAATCGGCCCCGCGCTCACCTCGGGGGTTTTCCCTCGAAGCGAGGGCTTGTCCGGGGGGAAGCGTTCAGCCTGGCGTCAGGCTGAGTCCGGCCTGGGTCAGGCCACGACCTTCAGGCCCGACGCACCGTCCAGGAGCGCGCCGAAGCGCTCGCGCACGCTGCGCTCGATGCCGGCGGCGTCCAGGCCCTGCAGGGACAGCAGCTTGGCCGGATCGCCGTGTTCGATGAAGCTGTCGGGCAGGCCCAGCGCCAGCACCGGCAGCGCCAGGCCCTCGGCCTGCAGCGCCTCCATCACGGCGCTGCCGGCGCCGCCCATGACGCTGCCCTCTTCCACCGTGACGATGGCCTCGTGCGTGCGCGCGATCTCGCGCAGCAGGTCGGTGTCGAGCGGCTTGGCCCAGCGCATGTT
>NZ_MKSS01000122.1:0-2868 GCF_001897365.1 Hydrogenophaga sp. 70-12 | reverse complement strand
GGTGACGTCCTTGGACAGGCGCGGGTCGATCACGAAGGCCACGGGCCACTCCTTCTTCTCGCCAGGCGCGAGCGTGTACTGCGTGAAGCAGAAGCACTCGAGCTTGTTGAAAAAGGCGGCCGCCTGCTTGGGCGCGTAGCTCGGGATGGCCTGCGCGGCCATGGTGCGGTTCTGGATGTTCTGGAACTCGTACAGCACCGTGGTGAGTTCACCCGGGTGGACCTGGAGCGAACGCACGGCGGGTTTGAAATTCCAGGGACCGCGCACGTTGGTGTCGAACTCGACGGTGATGGTGCGGCTGCGATCCACCTGGGTATTGGCGGGCAGCTGAGCCGCGCCGGGAATGCGCGTTTCCGACACCGCCAGCACGTTGATGCCCAGGGCTTCGCAGATGTGGCGGTAGATCGGCACCAGCGCATAACCGAACGCGAACATGCCCAGCGCGATCACGCAGAGCTTGCCCACGATCTTGAGGTTTTCCTGGCGCAGACCCATCGCAACGCTCCGCTCAGCCGCCCAGCAGCACCATCTTGCCCACGAAGCCGAGGAAGAAGACCACGGCCACCGAGGCCAGGATCAGGCCCAGGCGCGCGTTGCTCTTTTTCTGTTCAGGCGTCATGGCGTGGCGTGCGAGGCGTTCAGCCGATCACCTTGGTGGCGGTGGCGTCGAGCTTGGGCGGGTTCTCGAAGGTGTGGAAGGGCGCCGGCGAAGGCACTTCCCATTCCAGGCCTTCGGCCGCGTCCCAGGGCTTCTGCGGGGCCTTTTCGCCCTGGCCGCGCATGGCGGGCAGGACCACGGCCAGGAAGAAGTACACCTGCGCGAAACCGAAGCCGAAGGCGCCGATGGACGCGATCATGTTGAAGTCGGCGAACTGCATGGGGTAGTCGGCGTAGCGGCGGGGCATGCCGGCCAGACCCAGGAAGTGCATCGGGAAGAAGGTGATGTTGAACGAGATCATCGACCACCAGAAGTGGATCTTGCCGCGGGTCTCGCTGTACATCACGCCGGTCCACTTGGGCAGCCAGTAGTAGAGGCCGGAGAACATGGCGAACAGCGAACCGGCCACCAGCACGTAGTGGAAGTGCGCCACCACGTAGTAGGTGTCCTGCATCTGGATGTCGATCGGCGCCACCGACAGGATCAGGCCGGTGAAGCCACCCACGGTGAACACGAAGATGAAGCCCACGGCCCACAGCATCGGGGTCTCGAAGGTCATCGAGCCTTTCCACATGGTCGCGACCCAGTTGAAGATCTTCACGCCCGTGGGCACGGCGATCAGCATGGTCGAGTACATGAAGAAGAGCTGACCCGTCACCGGCATGCCGGTGGTGAACATGTGGTGCGCCCACACGACGAAGGACAGGATGGCGATGGAGCCGGTGGCGTAGACCATGGAGGCGTAGCCGAACAGCTTCTTGCGCGCGAAGGCGGGCACGACCTGGCTCACGATGCCGAAGGCCGGCAGGATCATGATGTAGACCTCGGGGTGGCCGAAGAACCAGAAGATGTGCTGGTACATCACCGGGTCGCCGCCGCCGGCGGGATTGAAGAAGCTGGTGCCGAAGTGGCGGTCGGTCAGCGTCATGGTGATGGCGCCGGCCAGCACGGGCATCACGGCGATCAGCAGGTAGGCGGTGATGAGCCAGGTCCAGCAGAACATGGGCATCTTCATCAGCGTCATGCCGGGCGCGCGCATGTTCAGGATGGTCACGATGATGTTGATCGAGCCCATGATCGACGAGGCGCCCATGATGTGCATGGCGAAGATGCCGGCGTCCATCGAGGGGCCCATCTGCAGCGTCAGCGGCGCGTAGAGCGTCCAGCCCGCGGCGGGCGCGCCGCCGGGCATGAAGAACGAGCCCACGAGCATGAGGGCCGCCGGGATGAGCAGCCAGAAGCTCAGGTTGTTCATGCGCGCGAAGGCCATGTCGGAGGCCCCGATCTGCAGCGGGATCATCCAGTTCGCGAAGCCCACGAAGGCCGGCATGATGGCGCCGAACACCATGATCAGGCCGTGCATGGTGGTGAGCTGGTTGAACAGCTCGGGGTTCACCAGCTGCAGGCCGGGCTGGAACAGCTCGGCGCGAATGCCCAGGGCCAGCAGGCCACCGATCATCAGCATGGTGAAGGAGAACAGCAGGTACAGGGTACCGATGTCCTTGTGGTTGGTGGCAAACACCCAGCGGCGCCAGCCCGTGGGGGCGTGGTGGTCGTGGTCGTGGCCGTGCGCGTCGTGGTGGTCAAGCACTGCACTCATGGTCTGTTCCTCAGGTTCTCAATCTCGATGCGCGGACGGGTCACTGGCGCGCGGCCTGCACTTCGGCGGGCTGCACGATCTGTTCGGTCTTGTTGCTCCAGCTGTTCTTGGCGTAGGTCATGACCGCGGCCAGCTCGGTGTCGGAGAGCTGTTTCCAGGCGGGCATGGCGCCGTTGTTCTGGCCATTGAGCAGCACATGGGTCATCTTGCCCTTGTCGGCGTCGAGCACCACGGCCGAGCCGTCGAGCGGCTTGATGGGGCCCGCGCCCTTGCCGTTGGCCTGGTGGCAGGCCGCGCAGTTGGCCGCGTAGACGGATTCGCCGCGCTTGACCAGGTCGGTCAGCGTCCAGACCTTGCTCGGGTCGTCGGCCGCAGCGGCCATGGCCTTGTGCTTCTCGCCCACCCAGGCGCTGTATTCCTCGGCCGACACCACTTTCACGTGGATCGGCATGTAGGCGTGTTCCTTGCCGCACAGCTCGGCGCACTGGCCGTAGAAGTCGCCGGTTTTCTCGGCGCGGAACCAGGTGTCGCGCACGAAGCCGGGGATGGCGTCCTGCTTGACGCCGAAGGCCGGCACCATCCAGGCGTGGATCACGTCGTTGGCGGTGGT
>NZ_MKSS01000121.1:0-4392 GCF_001897365.1 Hydrogenophaga sp. 70-12 | reverse complement strand
AGTTCCAGATCGAGAGCTACCTGCGCTACCAGGGCGACAAGTTCAGCGAGTACTTCGACGCCAACACCTACCTGCTCATCACGCGCGCGCTCGACTACTTCGACCCCGCGCGCGAACACGGTGGCCGGCTGGCGGCCGCGCTGGCGCGCGCGCAGGCCAAGTTCCTGCTCGTGAGCTTCAGCACCGACTGGCGCTTCTCCCCCGCGCGCAGCCGCGAGATCGTCAAGGCCCTGCTCGACAACCGCCGCGAGGTCAGCTACTGCGAGATCGACGCGCCGCACGGCCACGACGCCTTCCTGCTCGACGACCCGCGCTACCACGCGGCCGTTCGCAGCTTCTTCCAGCACACCGTTGGTGGGGGCGCGGTGGGCGCCGCCCGGCCACCCGACGGCGCTCACGCCGCGGCGCCCGGCGCGGAGGTTTCGCCATGACCGAACGCCATGTGCTTCACTCCATCGCACGCCTGGTGCCGCCGGGCTCGCGCGTGCTCGACCTGGGTTGCGGCGACGGCGCCATGCTGGCCCACCTGCAGGCCACGCGCGGCTGCACGGGCTACGGCGTGGAGATCGACGACGCCGAGGTGCAGGCCTGCCTGCAGCGCGGCGTCAACGTGCTGCAGCTCAACCTCGAAGAGGGCCTGACCATGTTCGGCGACAACGCTTTCGACGTGGTCCTGCAGATCGACACCCTGCAGCACCTGCGCAACGCCGAGACCATGCTGCGCGAGACCGCGCGCGTGGGCCGCATCGGCGTGGTGGCCTTTCCCAACTTCGCGCACTGGCCCAACCGCCTGGCCGTGCTGCAGGGCCGCATGCCAGTGACCAAACGCCTGCCTTACCAGTGGTACGACACGCCCAACATCCGCGTCGGCACCTACGCCGACTTCGAGGTGCTGGCGCGGCGCAACGGCCTCACGGTGGAGGATGGCTTCGGCCTGCACGAAGGCCGCGAGGTACGCGTGTTGCCCAACCTGATGGCCAGCACCGCGGTGTTCCGCTTCTCCAAGTAAAGGGCGGCCTCAGGGCGCGGCGTTCTCGCGCGCCGCGTCCTCGGCGAAGTCGCCTTCGGGCGCGGCCTGGCCGAAGCCCGGGTAGATCACCGCGAAGTCGGCGGTGATGCGCTCCAGCGGCAGGTCGTCGAAGCTGCCGCGCTCGTTCACATACTCCATGTGGCGTTGGCCGGCCCGGTCATAGGGGTGGTACAGAGAGTCGTGCACGCCGTCGAATTCCAGCGGCAGCAGGCCGAACTTCTCGCACAGGGACAGGTTGAAGGCCGGCGTGGCCTTGCGCCAGGCGCCGTCGATCCAGAGTTCGGTGTAGCCGTGCCACACGAAGACGTCGCTGCCCATGGTGCGGCGCAGTTTCTCGGTGCTCATGTGGTTCTTGACGTCGGCGAAGCCCAGCCGGGCCGGGATGCCGGCGGCGCGCGCCACGGCCGCCATCAGCACCGCCTTGGGCACGCACCAGCCATACCCCAGGCCCTTCGAGGTGCTGGCGCGGCGCAACGGCCTCACGGTGGAGGATGGCTTCGGCCTGCACGAAGGCCGCGAGGTACGCGTGTTGCCCAACCTGATGGCCAGCACCGCGGTGTTCCGCTTCTCCAAGTAAAGGGCGGCCTCAGGGCGCGGCGTTCTCGCGCGCCGCGTCCTCGGCGAAGTCGCCTTCGGGCGCGGCCTGGCCGAAGCCCGGGTAGATCACCGCGAAGTCGGCGGTGATGCGCTCCAGCGGCAGGTCGTCGAAGCTGCCGCGCTCGTTCACATACTCCATGTGGCGTTGGCCGGCCCGGTCATAGGGGTGGTACAGAGAGTCGTGCACGCCGTCGAATTCCAGCGGCAGCAGGCCGAACTTCTCGCACAGGGACAGGTTGAAGGCCGGCGTGGCCTTGCGCCAGGCGCCGTCGATCCAGAGTTCGGTGTAGCCGTGCCACACGAAGACGTCGCTGCCCATGGTGCGGCGCAGTTTCTCGGTGCTCATGTGGTTCTTGACGTCGGCGAAGCCCAGCCGGGCCGGGATGCCGGCGGCGCGCGCCACGGCCGCCATCAGCACCGCCTTGGGCACGCACCAGCCATACCCCAGGCCCAGCGTGGTGCTGGCGCGCATGCCGGCGGGCGAGAGGTCGATGCGGTAGGGGTCGTAGCGGACCCGGTCGCGCACGGCCAGGTACAGCGCCACCGAACGTTCGCGCACCGAGTCGCCGCGCGCGTGTTCGTGCGCAAACGCACGGATCGCCGGGTGGTCGCTGTCGATGGCGGGGGTGGGGTCGAGGTGGGTGGACATGGCCGGAAGTTAGCAGAGGCCGCGCGCCCCGGTGGCCGCCAGGGCGATCCGCCGAATGCTTTGGTACTCAGATAGACGCCAGGTCGCCGCACCGCTGCCCGATAGGCCCGGGTTTGTCGTCCTTTTTCCGACTTCAGACCACGCCGCCTCGGCCGATAGTCCCTTCACCCCTATTCCCATTCCTTTCTTGCAAGAGGACAGCCAGCCATGGACATGCGCAACGAAGCCACCCACATCGCCCGCGAAGACGGCGCGCGCTCCGCCGCCCAGGCCGCCGCCAGCGCGGAGTTCCTGACCTTCCGCCTGGGCGCGGAGGAGTACGGCATCGACATCCTGCGCGTACAGGAAATCCGTTCCTACGAGGAGCCCACGCGCATCGCCAACGCGCCGAGCTTCATCAAGGGCGTGGTCAACCTGCGCGGCGTGATCGTGCCGGTGGTGGACCTGCGCATCAAGCTGGGCTGCGAGAAGGTCGAATACAACGGCTTCACCGTGGTCATCGTGCTCAACGTGCGCGGCCGCGTGGTCGGCGCCGTGGTCGATTCGGTGTCCGACGTGCTGGAGCTCGCTGGCGACCTGATCAAGCCGGCGCCCGAGATGAGCGCCTCGGTCGACACCAGCTTCATCACCGGCATCGCCAGCGTGGGCGAACGCATGCTGATCCTCATGGACATCGAGGCCCTCATGTCCAGCGCCGACATGGGCCTGATCGAAGGCGCCCAGTCGCTGCAGTAAGCCCGACTCCGGCCCTCGAGGCCATCCCGTGGAAGGAGACACCAGACCATGTTCCCCGCCAAGAACACCCAAGAGAACAAGAGCGGCGCCTCGGTGGCACGCCGCCTGTCCCTGCAGGCCGTGGCGCTGCTGGCTGGTACGCTGGCCATCATCAGCATCAGTTTGGCCTTCGTGGTCGAAGGCAATTCGCGCACGCGCCTGGCCGACGCCGCCGGCGACAAAGCCGCGGCCCTGGCCGACTCGGTCGACGCCTTCGACGCGACGGCGCGCATGATGACCGAGCGGGCCTACCAGCCCTATCGCAAGAAATTCGCCGAGCATTTCGAGCTCGACGTCGCCAACGGCATGCTCAAGAGCTGGGGCATGCTGCTCAACGGCGACCACAGCGAGGCCGACTCCTTCCACCTGGCCAACGGCGGCGTGGCCACCATCTTCATGCGCAAGGGCGACGACTTCGAGCGGATCAGCACCTCGCAGAAGAAGGAGAACGGTGAACGTGCCGTCGGCACCACGCTGGCGCGCAACCACCCGGCGTACCCGCTGATGCTGCAGGGCAAGCCCTTCACCGGCCGCGACGTGCTGTTCGGCACCGCCTACATGGCGCACTACGAGCCCGTGAAGGACGCCGCGGGCCAGGTGGTCGGCATCCTGTTCATCGGCTTCGACATCCGCGACTTCCAGGCCTCGCTGGACAAGCTCGTGACCGACGCCACCTACTTCCAGTCGGGGGGCACGCTGATCATCGATCCGCGCGCGGCCAATGCCGAGGCCTTGTTCGTCTCGCCGCCCGCGCTGGCGGGCAAGAAGGTGCTGGAGGTGAACCCCGAGGCCGGCCCTATGCTGGACGAAATGCGCGCGGGTCAGGACGTGTTCGTGCGTCACGCCAGCGCCCTGCTGAACCCGCAGATCGCCCGGCCCTGGGCGGTCAAGCGAGACACCAGCGCCAGCGGCTGGTGGGTCATCGCCGAGGTGTCCGACGACGAGGCCATGGCCTCGCACTGGCGCATGATGTACCTGTTCTGGGGCCTGTTGCTGCTCACGACCCTGCTGCTCGGCGGCGGACTGTTCGTGCTGATCCGCCGCAGCGTGAGCGCGCCGCTGCGCGAGCTCACCAACGCCGTGACCACCGTGTCCCAGGGCGACCTCACGCAGGCCTTCCACACCACGCGGCGCGACGAGCTCGGCACGCTGGTGACCGAGGTCGAGGCCATGCGCCAGCGCTTCCTGGACATGATGCGCCAGCTGCGCACGGCGGCGGACAGCATCAACACCGCTTCGCGGGAAATCGCAACGGGCAACCAGGACCTGAGCGCGCGCACGGAGCAGACGGCGAGCAACCTGCAGGAGACGGCGGCGAGCATGGAGCAGCTGACGGGCACGG
>NZ_MKSS01000120.1:0-17312 GCF_001897365.1 Hydrogenophaga sp. 70-12 | reverse complement strand
CCCGGATATTTCACCGTAGTAGAGCCACAAACGAGTACGGCATTGCCCTTGTGTGCCCGAAAATCCAGGTGTCGAATCTTGATCAACGAGCGGGCAATGCCGAAGCCAAACTGTACCGAAGAAATTGACGTTGGGCGCATGGACTTTGGCCGGTTGGGCCGACGCGTGGTGCAGGGGTGTTTTGACGGCGGCAGCATGACCAGCGATGGTGGCGTGATGCTGCTTGGCCAGGTCGATCGCAAGCTGGGCTTGATGGATGCGGCGGCGCGCTGCATCGCCGATCCGCGCAATCCGCTACTGATCACGCACGACGTGCGCGACATGTTGCGCCAGCGGGTGTACGGCCTGGCGCTGGGCTGGGAAGACCTCAACGACCACGGTGCTCTGCGCTGTGACGTGGCTGTGCAGACGGCTGTTGGCGTGGACCACGAGATTGCCAGCGCGCCCACGCTTTGCCGACTGGAGAAATGGGCCGACCGTGCCACGGCGTGGCGGCTGCACGAGGTGTTGGTCAATCAGTTCATCGCCAGCTTCGAGAGCGCGCCCGAAGAGTTGGTGCTGGACTTTGATGCCACCGACAACCCGTTGCACGGCCAGCAGGAGGCACGCTTCTTCCATGGTTACTACGACAGCTACTGCTACCTGCCCCTGTACGTGTTCTGTGGCCAGCAACTGCTGTGCGCCTACTTGCGGCCCAGCAACATCGATGCGGCGCAGCACGCTGGGGCCATCCTCAAGCTGCTGGTGCGCCGACTGCGCCAGAGTTGGCCGCAGGTGCGCATCGTGTTTCGGGCCGACTCCGGGTTCTGCCGCCAACGCATCCTGAACTGGTGCGAGCGCGCCGGCGTGCACTACATCGTGGGTCTGGCGCGCAATGCACGGCTGCAGGCGCGCGTGGCGTTTGCCGAACTCTCAATGAAAGACGAATACGAGCGCAGCGGGGCCAAACAGCGCATGGTCGATGAATTCGACTACGCCGCACAGAGCTGGCCGCACGAGCGGCGCGTGATCACGCGGCTTGAATGGGGCGCGCAAGGCTGCAACCCGCGCTTCATCGTGACAAACCTTGCCGGTGATCCCCAGGCGCTGTACGACGGCGTGTACTGCCAGCGCGGCGAGGCGGAGAACCGGATCAAGGAAGCGCAGGTAGGGCTGTTCGCCACGCGCACGAGCTGCCATGTGCTGCGCTCCAACCAACTGCGCATGCTGTTGGCCGCGCTGGGCTACGTGCTGGTAGAGAGGCTGCGCGCGTTGGCGTTGCAGGGCACAGAGCTGGCCACGGCGCAGATCGACACGCTGCGCATCAAGCTGCTCAAGGTGGCGGCAGTGGTGACGCGCAACACGCGGCGCATCCGCCTGTACCTGGCCTCCAACTGGCCCAGTGCGCAGACCTTCGCGCACGCCATGAGCCAGCTGCGCTCACCCTGAACACACCAGCAGCGCCTGGCCGGCGCGATGACACAAAAACGGCCCGCAACCCAAGCCGGGGTAGGGGCCATTGCGACAGCATTGCGCATGCCAACCATCACACCCATGGCTGCGGCCAACATCGTGGCCTTGCTCGCTCAAATCCGCGCCGCGATGCCCCGCTGCGCACGCCGTTGGCTACATGCGTGAAATATCCGGGTTAGCTCTGACTCCGCAATCTGGCAATTAATTCAATATTCGTAGAATTATAGTTTCTTTCATGACGGCCTCATGACAAGA
This sequence comes from Hydrogenophaga sp. 70-12, assembly GCF_001897365.1. Lineage (NCBI taxonomy): Bacteria > Pseudomonadati > Pseudomonadota > Betaproteobacteria > Burkholderiales > Comamonadaceae > Hydrogenophaga > Hydrogenophaga sp. 70-12. The sequence continues at coordinate 15,605 of NZ_MKSS01000120.1, read as the reverse complement.
AGTCCACAGCGCTTACTCACTGATCCATGGCGGATCACCGTGCGAGAACTGCCGCGGCGCATTCCTGACGTGGCCGCCGACGAGTTGGTCTGCGCCGGCGTGATGCTCGCCGGGGCCTTGACGCTGTGGGTGGGCTGGGCTTGGCTGAACCGGGGGGGGGGAGCCTGCTGATCGCGTGCGTGATTCCCCAAGGCATAGGGAGCCCTTTTCGGCAATCACTGCATTTGCTGTTCTAGGACGTACCGCAAACGCACGAACGGATCGTCGCCAGTGACCCTGGCCGAAAAACGTTGCCACCTTTGCGCCCGCGAAGCGTCTCACCCCAAGCGGCGCCCTTCGGGTTCAAAGGATTCTGGGGCGCCATGCGCGGCCTCTACGAAACTTCGCGGAAGAATCCCATGACACCAACTCGACGCTTTGCCATTGCGTTGGTTTTCACGACAGTGCTGCTGGCAAGTACCGTCTCTGCGCAGTCGTTTGATTCACGCCCCTCCCCTGAACGCCCCCGCGACATAGTGGCCCTGGGGCGCTACCTTGTGCAGACGACCGGCTGCAACGACTGCCACACGGCAGGCTACAACGCGGCGGAAGGCAAGCTGGCCGAAGCACAGTGGCTGACAGGCGACCGGTTGGGCTGGAAGGGCCCCTGGGGCACCACCTACGCAACCAACCTTCGCCTCTACTTTGCCGGCATGACAGAAGAGCGCTGGATCACCCATGCACGGGTCATGAAGCCCAGACCGCCCATGCCGTGGTTCAACCTGCGCGCCATGTCCGACAGCGATCTGCGCGCCATCTACCGATACATCAAGGCCGCAGGACCGGCCGGTGAGCCAGCCCCCGCCTATGTGCCGCCGGGCAGAACGCCAGCAGGACCGCTGGTGCAGTTTCCTTGAGCCCGCACATGACCATCTCCTGGAACCCGAAACCCGTCGACAGCGCGAGCAGCGGCATTGAAGTTTTGCCGGATGGCCGGTTGCGATGCTGGATCGAGCACGAGACCCTGCACGGTGTCACACCGACCATGCTTGCCTGGTGGTTTCGCCACCTTGAAGGACACATGGAGTTCGAGGAGCAGCACGTGTCACGCTACCACGTGTGGCATCCGCGTGACCACATCGCCGTCTCCTACACGCGCCGCCTCGCTGACGGCAGCGTCGGGGTCGGCGCGCAGCTACACATCGTCGAGATGTTTGGCGGCAATCCCCGCTACAAGGGCAACGCACGCAGCGACATCGTGCGGCTCGATGAACGGGGCTTCGGACACCGGCCGCGGTGGTTCGGGCTGCAGGTGGCGGCCATGGACTATTGCTTCGCGCCAGTCCCCGAAGGCACGCGCTACGCCAACAGTCTCACGATCGGCTTCCCCTCGAAGCTGGCCAAGCCACTCAATGTCCTGTTGCGCCGATTCGTTTTCAACACTGCGCGCGCCAACGCATGGATACGCCATAACATTGAAGAAGTGGGACAGTTCGAGCGGTTTCTGCCGGCGCTCTTCACCAGCGAGACCAACGAGTCTCAGCCAGACTGAGGCGATAGCCCTGCAAGCATCGCGTTGATCTCGTCAACCGTGCTGCGCGCACTTCGCATGACACCGACCAGCGTGGCTGACGCCATGCCGGTCCATTCACCGTAGCCCACCAGCCACAGCCGTGGCTCAAGCAGGCTACGAGTGCCGTTCACAGCGACCTTGCCCTGAGCATCAATCAGGCCCAGCGACCGCAGGTGATCCAGCGCAGGCCGAAAACCAGTGCACCAGATAACCGCATCAAAGTCCGACTCCGATCCGTCACGCCAGCGCACGCCTCGCTCAGTGAAGCAATCGAATGGCTCACGCGCGCTGAGCACCCCTCGCGAACGGGCCTCCACAACGGAAGCCACCATCACGATATCGCCAAAACCCCCCGGGAGGTCGTCCACTGGACGCCCGGCCTGTTGGGCCCTCCAGCGTTCAGTGGCGCGCTGAAACAGCACACCGCCATCCACGTTGTCGGGCAAAAATACAGGAGGTCTCTCGGTAACCCATGTCGTCTGAGCATGCTGCGAAACCTCAGCCAGAATCTGTGCGCCTGAATTGCCGCCGCCGACGATCAAAACGCGCAGGTCAGCGAAAGCATCAGGTTCCAAATATTGTGCGGAATGGATCTGGGCGCCCCGAAACCCGTCAATCCCCTTGTAGTCTGGAACGTGCGGGTGTCGCCAGTTGCCGGTAGCGCTGATCAGGGCCGCAGCCTGCCAGTCGCCCTGGTCAGCGTGCACAAGCCATCCGCTGTCTGTGCGTTCGACAGATTGGACAGTGACCGGTCGCCGCACAGGCAGCTCGTACCGCTCTTCGTAACGACGCAGATAGTCGAGTACTTCGTCTCGCGTCGGGTAGCGATCGCTGCCCGCCGGCATCGGCCAACCAGCCAGGGAGCTCCACGTGGCCGGCGAGAACAGGCGAAGGGATCGCCAAGTATGACGCCAGGCACCGCCGGCCCCCTCTTCAGCATCGAGGATCACGAAGCTGCGGCCACTGCGGCGAAGAAAATAACCGGCCGACAAGGCGGCCTGACCCCCACCGATGACGATCACATCGAATTGCTGCATGGACCCCATCATCGCAGCCCGGCACAGTGACGTTTCAGAACGGATGCCGGGGCTTACCCGGACGGTACCGACCCTCATGCAGGCGGCAACGCCATGCCACCAGCTGGTCCAGCAGTTCATTGAAGCGGCGGGCGATTCGCGCCGAGAAGTTGTGTCCCTGTGTACGGATCACAGTGGTACAGCAGGGCATGCTGCTGTGCGCGACGGGTCGGGATGGGCTCATGGTGTTTGCTCGCAGAAGTATGGAGAAGTGGTGCAGCAGCGCAGGGCACGCCGCTGCCGGGAGTTGGAGGATCGCCAGCAACCCGCTAATGCGAGTCGCTGCGCGCACATCAGAAGGGGAAACTGCTTCGGCCTTGGCGATCCGAGACCATTCGTTCAACACCAAGATCTCGCAACATGGCGCTGCTGAGCCTCATGTCGTTCAACGCGGCTGAGTCGAGGTAGGCAAGATGCTGAGCCTCGTGCCGCGCCTGGTTCTTTTCAAGTCGCCATGTCGCCAGTGCCTTAATCAATCGACTGGACACACCTGACAAGCGGGGCCAGAAGGAAAAGCGAGCGCGCCGTGCCTCTGTCGCCGAGGAATCGAGGTTCACACAGCAGGCGATACCCGCGTGAAGACGAGGTTCACAGCATTCCATGTTGTCCTCCAGGGTTGGGAGCTGCGCAGCCGATACAACAGCTGCAACGGTATAGACGCCGTCAGAGGCCAAAGGTGCCCAAGCTTGAGGATGCGTGGGAATACGGCTTCGCGCTGGCCCGAGAGGTTGTCGGGCTGTCGCAGCCTGGTTCCTGAGTGCAATCCTGCGACGTACGACAAATCAGAGACATCGCCTGTCATGGCGTCCGCGTCCCCAGGCGCAAGAGTAACGAGAGTTGGGCGGCCTCTGATTTCATCTTCAACCTCAACAAGGTGTCTATGAAACCGGCAGCAGCCCACTCTACCTCCCACGTAGCAGTCGGTAGACCACCGGCACCACGAACAGCGACAACAGCGGCGCGCTGATCATGCCGCCGACCATCGGAGCGGCGATGCGCTGCATCACCTCGCTGCCGGTGCCGCTGCTCCACAGGATCGGCAGCAGGCCGGCCACGATGGTCGCCACGGTCATGGCCTTGGGCCGCACGCGCAGCACGGCCCCCTCGCGGATGGCCTCCAGCAGGGCTTCGCCATCGCCGCGGCCCTGCGACAGCCGATCGCTCCAGGCTTGCTTCAGATACACCAGCATGATCACGCCGAACTCGGCGGCCACGCCGGCCAGCGCGATGAAGCCCACCGCACTGGCCACCGACAGGTTGTGGCCGAGCATCCACAGCAGCCAGACGCCGCCGACGAGTGCGAACGGCAGCGTGGCCATGATGAGCAGGGCCTCGTCCATGCGGCCGAAGGTGAGGTACAGCAGCACGAAGATGATGAGCAGCGTGAACGGCACCACCACCTTGAGCTGCGCGCTGGCGCGCTCCAGGAACTCGAACTGGCCCGACCACGACACCGAATAGCCGGGCGGCAGCGACACCTGCGCCGCCACCGCCTGCTGCATGTCGAGCACCGCGCCGCGCAGGTCGCGGCCGCGCACATCCACGTACACGAAACCGGCCAGGCGCGCGTTCTCGCTGCGCAGCATGGGCGGGCCGTCGTTGACGCGCAGGTCGGCCACGTCGCCCAGCACCAGGCGCTGCCCCACGGGCGTGACCATGGGCAGGGCGCGCAGCCTGGGCAGCGAGTCGCGCAGTTCGGCGGGGTAGCGCAGGTTGATGCTGTAGCGCTGCAGGCCTTCGACCACCTCGCCGATCACCATGCCGCCCACAGCGCTTTCCACCACGGCTTGAACGTCGGCGATGTTGAGACCGTAACGCGCGGCGGCCTCGCGGTCGATGTCGATGTCGATGTAGCGCCCGCCCGTGAGCCGTTCGGCCAGCGCGCTGCTCACGCCGGGCACGGGTTTCACCGCGCGCTCGATCTGCCCGGTGAGCCGGTCGATGGTGGCCAGGTCGGGGCCCGCCACCTTCACGCCCACGGGGCTCTTGATGCCGGTGGCCAGCATGTCGATGCGGTTGCGGATGGGCGGCACCCAGATGTTCGAGAGCCCCGGCACGCGCACCGTGCGGTCGAGCTCTTCCACCAGCCGGTCGGGGGTCATGCCGGCGCGCCACTGCGCGCGCGGCTTGAACTGGATGGTGGTCTCGAACATCTCCAGCGGCGCGGGGTCGGTGGCGGTGTCGGCGCGCCCGGCCTTGCCGTACACGCTCTGCACCTCGGGCAGGGTCTTGATGAGCCGGTCGGTCTGCTGCAGAAGCTCGGCCGCCTTGGCCGCCGAGAGGCCGGGCAGCGCGGTGGGCATGTACAGCAGGTCGCCCTCGTCCAGCGGCGGCATGAACTCGCTGCCGATGCGCTGCAGCGGCCACAGGCTCGCGACCAGCAGCAGCGCCGTCACCCCCAGCGTGAGCCGGGGCCAGGCCAGCACCGCGTCCAGCATGGGCCGATACACGGCGATGAGCGCGCGGTTGATCGGGTTGCGGTGTTCGGCCGGTATGCGCCCTCGGATGAGGTAGCCCATGAGCACCGGGATGAGCGTGACCGCCAGAGCGGCCGAGGCCGCCATGGCGTAGGTCTTGGTGTAGGCCAGCGGCGAGAACAGGCGCCCCTCCTGCGCCTGCAGCGTGAACACCGGCACAAAGCTCAGCGTGATGATGAGCAGCGAGAAGAACAGCGCGGGCCCGACCTCGGCAGCGGCCTTGCCCATCAGCCGCCAGCGCGCCTCGCCCTGCAGCGTCTGCCCCGGGTGGGCCTGGCCCCAGCGTTCCAGGTGCTTGTGCGCGTTCTCGATCATCACGATGGCCGCGTCCACCATGGCGCCGATGGCGATCGCGATGCCGCCCAGCGACATCACGTTGGCATTGATGCCTTGCTGCTGCATCACGATGAAAGCGACCAGCACGCCCAGCGGCAGCGTCACGCTGGCCACCAGCGCGCTGCGCACGTGGAAAAGGAAGGCCAGGCAGACCAGCCCGACCACGATGAATTCCTCGATCAGTTTGGTGGTGAGGTTGTCCACCGCGCGCTCGATCAGACCGGAGCGGTCGTACACCGGCACAATCTCCACGCCCGCCGGAAGACCGCGCTGAAGTTCTGCCAGCCGGGCCTTTACGGCGGCGATGGTGCTCAGCGCGTTCTTGCCCGAACGCATCACCACGATGCCGCCCACTGCTTCGCCCTCGCCGTCGAGCTCGCCGATGCCGCGCCGCATCTCGGGGCCGGTCTGCACGCGCGCCACGTCGCCCAGCCGCACCGACACGCCAGCCGGTGTGGTCAACAGCGGTATCGCGCGGAAGTCGTCGAGCGTGCGCAGGTAGCCGCTGGCGCGTACCGCGTACTCGGCCTCGCCCAGCTCGAGCACCGAACCGCCGGCTTCCTGGTTGGCTCGGCCTACGGCATCGCTCACCATGGCCGGCGTGATGCGGTAGGCCTGCAGTCGGTCGGGGTCGAGCACAATCTGGTACTGGCGCACCATGCCCCCGATGCTGGCGACCTCGGCCACGTCAGCCACGGTCTTAAGCTCGAAGCGCAGGAACCAGTCCTGTAGCGCACGCAGCTGTGCCACGTCCTGCTGGCCGGTGCGGTCGATCAGCGCGTACTGGTAGATCCAGCCCACGCCGGTGGCGTCGGGCCCGATGCTGGAGCGGGCGTTGGCGGGCAGGCGCGCCTGGGCCTGGTTCAGGTACTCCAGTACGCGCGAGCGTGCCCAGTAAGGATCCACACCGTCGTCGAACAGCACGTACACGAAGCTGTCGCCGAACATCGAGTAGCCGCGCACCGCCTTGGCGCCCGGCACCGACAGCATGGTGGTGGTCAGCGGGTAGGTCACCTGGTTCTCCACCAGCTGCGGCGCCTGCCCGGGCCAGGTGGTGCGCACGATGACCTGGGTATCGGACAGGTCGGGCAATGCGTCCAGCGGCGTGCGCTGCAAGGCGAGCACGCCCCATGCCGTGACGATCACCGTGGCGACCAGCACGAGCACGCGATTGGCGATGCTCCAGCGGATGAGCCGGGCAATCATCGCGTTGCCCCGGGCGCGACGCGCTGCAGGTCGGTGATTTGCGGAACGTCGCCGTCCTGCATCTGGAATTCGATCTGCACGCGCTCGCCCAAGCCCAGATCGCGTGGCTGGCGCTCGCGCGGCGGCAGCTTGAAGTCCATCGTCATCTCGGGCCAGTTCAGCGACGGCACGGGCGGGTGAGTCAGCGTGACCGTGTCGCCTTCCAGCGCATTGATGACTGCGTCGGTGCGGTGGCTTTGCGGTGCCGGCGGGGCGGGTTCCGTGCCCTGGTTCAGTCTGGCCTCCAGACCGCGCAAGCTGGCCTCCGAGTCGATCAGGAACTGCCCCGAGCGGACCACGCGCTGTCCGGCCTGCAGGCCGGCGATGACCTCGACCTGATCGCCAGCCTCGCGCCCGGTCTGCACCTGCACCGGACGGAATCGCCCGTCGGCCTCCGCCAGCATCACCACGCTGCGCTGCCCGGTGCGGATGACCGCATCGGCCGGCACGAGCAGGCGCATGTCGCCAGCCGGCCGCGCAAAGCGCATCTGCACCAGCATGCCGGGCACCAGCCGCGCGCCGGGGTTGGGCAACTCCAGCCGCGCCTTGAGCGTGCGGGTGGTCGGCTCCACCTGCGGCAGCAGGACCTGCAATCGCCCCTCAAAGGTCTGGCGCGGCACGGCCGGGCTGGTGGCGCTGACCGCCATCCCGGGCATCAGCTCGGCGCTCTGGCTCTCGGGCACCTCGGCCTCGGCCCACACCGTGGCCGTGCCCTGCACGGTCATCAGAGGTGTGCCGGGCATCACCGTCGCGCCCTCGCGCACCATCAGCGCGGTCACCACGCCGGCTTGCGGCGCGCGCAGCGTGAAGCGCGCCTGCAGCACACCGGTGCGTTGCACGAGGTCGATCTGGGCAGGTGACATGCCGGCCTGGCGCATGCGCTGCAGCGCGGCCTCGCGCAGCGTGTCCAGCCCACTGCCCTGCATGCGCGAGATGGCCAGCAGGTCCTCCTGCGCGGCCACCCAGTCGGGCACGTACACATCCAACAGGGGCGCGCCGGCGGCCACGCGATCGAAGGTGGCGCGCACGTGCAGCTTCTCCACAAAGCCGTTGGCGCGGCTCGTCACCGTGGTCTGGTCGCGCTCGTTCCACGCGATGCTGCCCACCGCTGTCACCTCGGCGGACAAGGCCCCGGCCTCCACCACGGCGGTGCGCAAGCCCAGGTTCTGCTGGATGCGCGGGCTCACCGTCACGGTACCGGTGTCCGATCCCTCGGCACCGGCGTAGCGTGGCACCAGCATCATGTCCATGAAGGGCGACTTGGCGGGCGCATCGAAGTTCCTGCCCGGCACCATGGGGTCGTGGTAGTTCAGGATCCGGCGCCCCGTGGCTGGGTCCAGGTCGCCGGCCTTGAGGCCATCGCGCATGTGGCGCCGCGTGGCGTCCTCGCCCTGCGAAATCGTCCACGTGGACGGGTCCGACATCGCCTCAACGGCGGTCGAAGCCCCCGGTTTGGACAGCGCGTCGTCGGCTGTGCTCCGAGGTTCAGCCGAGACGCCCATGCGCACACCACTGCGCACGCCCGATTGCCAGGCGGCAATGCCCACCCCGACCAGCAAGGCAAAGGTGGCAGCGCAGGCTATCCAGCGCGCACGCGTCGATGAAAAGAACGGCTTCATGGGTTCACCTCGCTTGGGTATTGGACGCGGCCGGGGTCGTCGATCGCAGGGCGTCCAGCGCCGACCATGGGCGCGCCGCATCCAGTTCCACGTCGATGCGTTCGATCGACAGGACCACGGCAGCCTCCTGGGCGGCCAGCAGCTCACGCAGCGACAAGGTGCCGGCGCGGTAAGCGGCCATTGAGGCCACGACGCGCTGTCGCGCCAGCGGAAGGCGTTCGCGATCAATCAGCTCGAGCTGCGCCAACGCCGCGGCAAGGGCTTGCTGCCACTCGGCGATCTCCAGTTCACTGACACGGCGCGCTTCATCGACCTCGGCGTCGCGCGCGTCGGCCTCGGCCAGGCGTGCCGACAGTTCACGATCCTGACGCCGCGCACGGTTACTCGCAAGCGGAATCGACACACCCACCGACAGCATGTCGCTGTAGGCGCTGCCGCGCTGGCTGAGCATCAGTTCCACACTCCAGTCGGGATCGCGCTCCAGGTGGGCCAGGTCGGCGGCCGCACGCGCCACCTCGGCACGCGCCTGCAAGGCCTGCACAGCGGGATGCTCATCGAGCCAGCGGCGCGAGGGCTCTTCGACCCACGCCGCTTCGTCCAGCCGAGGCGGCTCGCCGAGCGTGATCTGCCCCTGCACCCCCGTCCATCGCTCCAGTGCCTGGCGCGCGACGCGCTCGCGGGCATCGGCTTCGATGCGAAGTTGCTCGAGCCGCCAGAGCGCATCGCGCGCAGCGAGCAAGTCACTCGGCGTGCCGCGGCCCGAGCGCGCTGCGGCTTCGGCGGCCAGCACTTGCCGCTGCAAGGACTCGCGCTGCGCGGCCAGCAAGCCCAGGCGCTGCTGCGCGGCCCGCAATGCGAACCAGGCCACCGACGTCAGGCGCAGCACCTCGGTGGCCTGCTCGCGATGTCGGGCGTGAGCCGCTTGGGCCTCGCGCTCATACCAGCGAGCGCGCGCCTCGCGCTTGTCACGTCCCGGCAGCGCCTGGGCGATGCCGATGGAGCGCATGGTCATGAAGTCGCGCGTTGTGCGCCAGCGATCGGCGCCGTTGACCGGCAGGTTGTCCAGCGACAGGCGCAACACCGGGTCAGGCCGCTGCGCGGCCGCCACCGCCATCTCGCGCGCAGCACGGGTCTCGGCCTGTAACGCCTTGAGCAGGCCCGAGCGCTGCAACGCCGCGGCCATCGCCGCACTGCGGTCGATGCCCGATGGCGCCTGCGCGCGCAGACCCATCGGCACGGACAAGCCAAGCACAAACACGAACACGAGTGCCAGCGCACCGGGGCCGCGCGAACGCCAGGACGGCCCGCACGGACCGCACAAGAAACGAGACATGGGTCACCTCCTGAACCAGCTGGACCGGATCGGGCCCGGTCGATCACCGCACCGACCCTTGCGCAGCGGCAAGACGGTGCTGAGGGGTTCAGCCGAGGGAGGGGGGCCGCCAGATGGCGGAACGCGCGGATGAGGGTGGTCCGGCGACGTTGAGGGCGAGATGGCGGGTTGTCTGCAGAGCGGGTGCAGCCGACAAACCGCCTGACGGCACGCTGGCCATGGGCGCACCACAGTCCACGCCGGTCTTGCAAGGCTGACCGGTTTTCAGGAAGGTGGCCTCGTCGTTGCAGCAATCGGGCACAGCGCCAGGGCCCGCGTCGTCGGCCATCGCGCCGGATGCCATCACCATGCCCTCCGTCGGGCACGGTTCGACGGGCGCCGCCCAAGACCATGCGCCCTGCAGAGGCAGGGACAGGCAAATCAGCAGCGTGACAAGCCAACGCATGGGCTGCATTCTAGGATTTTCTTCGGAAATCTCAGGCATGTCTCATCAAGCCCCGAGGCGGGGTGCAAGCGCCGCGAAGTCGTTCGCCGCCAGGGTGTATCCGGAAAAGGATAGGTGGATGGAGGCCAGCGGGTCGCTGACTCCCATTTCGGGAGATCAGACACCATCCTCAGCCATCTCGACGTTGGATCTGGAGATGGAAGCACTTCTGTATTCGATAACGCACGTCACTGGTTGTCCCGCGGTACGTTCAGCGAACCGTCAGCTGGCGTATTCAACAGGAACCATCTGCACAAAACGTAGGGCGTTGCGGTGGCGGCAGGTGTTCTGTACCCGTTGACGGGCGGGTTGCTTTCTCCTTGAGCGCGGCCCAGACGATGATCCTGAGTTTGGCGTCGTTGATTGGTAACGCCTTTTGACTGCGCTCCGGCTGCTGAGCCGGATATGGCGTCCAGCGGAGCACCTGACGAAGATGTAATGGGCTTGCAGGGATGGCGTCATGGCCGGCGCCCTATCGTGGCGGCGTACTCACGTACCCCGGGGCGTGCAGCAGCACCCCGGGCATCAGCAAGGAAACGCCATGAAATCCCAGTTTGTCATTGCCGCGCTGCTGTTTGCCAGCGCCTCTGTTTTTGCAGGCGACGCCGCGCGCCAGGCCGCTGCCGAGGTCACGCCACTCAAGGATGGCGGCGCCCTCTACCTGTTCAAGGACGGCAAGATGGCCAAGGAAGATCGCTTCGGCCGAGCCGAGTATCTGCGCGCGGGCGCGACACTTCTGACGGCGAGTGACAAGCAGGTCCCCGTCACGAGCAACGAGGTCGCACGCCTGTCGTATCTGCTAAGCAAGGGGCACAGCAACCACTGACCCCATTCCTGGCGATCGCGCTAGCGGGTCGTGAACTCGAGCGCGAACGTGTTGACCCCGTCTGCGGAGCGCACCGTCACCTCGCCGTGGTGAGCGTGCATGATGGCCTTGGTGATGGGAAGCCCCAAGCCCACCCCCTCGGAAGCGTCCCGGCTTCGGCCGGGGCTCAGGCGCACGAAGCGATCAAAAAGCTGCTGGTGGGATGCAACCGGAATATGCGGACCGAGGTTGCTGACCGCCAGCACTACACCGGTATCGGATGGTCTCACCACAATCGACACGGTAGAGCCAGCATCGGCGTGCCGCACGGCGTTGGAGAGCAGATTACTGATGGCACGGCGAATCATCAATCGGTCGCCCGCCACTTCGCCGACGCCATCGACACCGATGGTCAGATACTTTTCGCTGGCCACAGCCTCGTAGAACTCCACGATTGACCGGGCCTCTGCCACCAGGTCCACAGGTTCGCGCAAAGGCAATTCATGCAAGTTTTCGGTCTTGGCCAACAGCAACATGTCGGAAATCGTGCGCGCCAGACGCTGAAGTTCTTCCGATATGGTGGCCAGGCTGCTGCGATAGTCCTGCGGCGTTCGCTGCTGTGCGAGCGTGACCTGCGCAGCGGTCAGCAAATTGCTCACGGGCGTGCGCATCTCATGAGCCAGGTCCGATGAAAACGCGCTGAGGCGCTCGAAGTCGGCTTGCAGGCGATCCAGCATGTTGTTGAGCGACAGGGCCAGTTCGCGCATTTCCCGAGGGACACTCTCGGCGGGCATGCGCTCGGCCAGGTGCTGGGCGCTCAGGCGCTCAGCTCGCGCCTTCATGGCTGTCAATGGCTTGAGGCCGCCTCGGCTTGCCATCCACCCTAGCAAGGTGCCGGCCAACACGGCGACCAACGCGTAGCCCGCGATCTTGAGCGTCAAGTCATCGAGAAAGTGCCGGTGATGGCTCGTATCGACGGCCGCGGTCACCGATATCTGCCCGGGCGCGTCGGCGCCCAAATCCAGCACGAAGCGCTGGGCGTACAGGCTGCCATTGGTGTCACGCCAGGCCAGGCCTTGGAGACTTGTCTCCAAACCTTCCCGCACGGCATCGGGCATGCTGAGGTCGCCCTGCTCCAGCAGCACGCCTGAATGGCCGCTGACCCGAAGGTACAGGCCGTCATGACCATGTGTGCTCGTGGCCAGTCGACGGCGCAAATCGTCCTCGGTTTGGCTCGCCTGAACCGCTTCTTCCACAAGGTGCACCTTGCTCATCAACAGCGAGCGATCCAGTTCGATGAAATGCGCGCTTGTTTCCCGAAACACGAGCGTCGAGAAACCGGCCAAAACGAGCGCAACAACACCCGCGAACAGAATGGTCAGACGCGCGGTGAGTGACATGCTTGCCTGCAATCAGTGATCGGGTTCGTCGAGAACGTAGCCCATGCCTCGCACCGTCTGCAGGAGCTTGGTGTCGAAGCCATCGTCGATCTTGGCGCGCAGTCGCCGCACCGCCACGTCGATCACATTGCTGTCGCTGTCGAAATTGATGTCCCACACCAGCGACGCAATCAGCGTCCGAGGAAGGACCTCACCGCGGCGTCGCATGAAGAGCTCCAGTAGCCCGAACTCCTTGGCGGTCAGGTCTACGCGCCGACCTGACCGCGTGACGCGGCGACGGACAAGGTCCAACTGCAAGTCTGCGATCTGCAAGGACGTCGTATCTTGAATTTGGCCGCCACGCCTTAGCAGCGTCTTGATGCGGGCAAGCAACTCGGAGAAAGAAAACGGTTTGATCAGGTAATCGTCGGCGCCCAGCTCCAGGCCTTTGACGCGATCCTCCACGCTGTCTCGGGCGGTCAGGTACAGCACCGGCAACTGGCTCTTCTTGCGCCGCAAAGAGCTCAGCACAGACCAACCGTCGATGCTTGGCAACATGACATCCAGGATCACGAGGCCGTAGTCGCCCTCGGTGGCCTCGTGCAATCCGTCGACACCGTTGCGGGCCAACTCACAGAAGTATCCAGCCTCCCTCAGCCCTTGCTTGAGGTATTCGCCCGTGTGGGCTTCGTCTTCGATGATGAGGATCTTCACGCTACTCGACTCCGATCATTGGCAGTTTGCCACGCCGTTTGTGCAGACCCAACATGACAAATCTGTAATGAAACGGACAGACGCCTGTGTGCGGGCAGTCAGAACAATGCCCTCATCGATCAGCAAAGGAGTCCACGTGAAGAGAGTTCGATGGAAAACGCGGGGGTTGGTCCTCCTCGCGGCGATGGCGTCCGCGGGCTTGGTTGCCGCGCAAAGCACCGCAGCCGAACAGGCGTCGGACTGGCGCTCTGCGAACGACGCGGTCGGCCAGTTCAAACGAGGGCACGCCGACATCCTCAAGTGGGAGGCGCAAAACGCCCCTGCGCCAGTTGCCGAGCCGAAGCTCGAACCCGGCTTCCCGCTGCCGACGATGGAGAGCGTTGTTCGCGCGGCCTGGAAGCCACACCTTGAACTTCGCAGCGTGATGTCCCGATTGGGTCAGGAGAACGCTGACCGCATTGCAACTGGGCAATGGCTGGACGTCGATGCGCGTCACCAGCGCCGTGTGGGCGGGTTCGACGAATTGCTGGACGTCGCGGTGGATGCCCGCAAGGCATGGCTGAGCGCCGTGGCGGCGAAACAGGCGCTGCGCCTGCAACAGGAATCGCTCGACGCCGCGCAGGCGGCCACCGAACTGGGGCGTCGCATGGTCAAAGTGGGCAACTGGAGTGCGTACCAGCAAAGCCGCGTCGAATTGGGGCTCTCCGCGGAGAAGACGGCGCTTCTTCAGGCCCGTGTCGCAGCGGCGCAATCGGAACAAGCGTTGTTGAAACTGCTGCGCCTCAACGGCGTGTATCAGCGGTTGGATCTGCCCGACACGCTGCCCGATCTGCCCAAAGATCTGCCGAGCGGCGAGCGTCTGAATGCCGAGCTGAGAGAGATCTCCGCTCAGCTGCCTGTCGTGAATCAAACCAAAGCAAAAACCAACTTCGATCTCGCCGTTGGTGCGTGGGAGGTCACGTTGGGCGTCGCTCGCGCGTACCGCAACGAGGTGATGACCCAACGCAACCTGATCGTCGACGAAAGCGTGCTTCAGTACAACGGCATGCTCAAGAGCGTGTGGGAACTGCTCAGCGAAGTTCAGGCCCGCGCCCAGGCGCAGCGCAACACCGTGAACGCGGTACGCGACTACTGGTTTGCGGAAACCGACCTGCTGTGGGTACTTCAAGGCGGAGAACCCACGTCCTTCGTCACACCGGGCGCACCTGCCGGTGAGGGCGCTGCTGCCGCCGGACATTGAACCCAACAAACCATCCAAAAAATGAGCAATCGACGTCAATTCTTCGCGGGCGCCGCCGCCACCATGGCCGGTCTCACCGTTGCACGATCGGCGCTGGCCGCCCTCCCCGAGCCCGTCATCCAGACCTCTGTTGACACAGCGGCACCTCTTGTTCCCAATACCGGGCGCCCATACAACCCGGTGGTCACGCTCAATGGCTGGAGCCTCCCCTGGCGCATGAACAATGGCGTGAAGGAGTTCCACCTGGTGGCCGAGCCCGTGGTGCGCGAGATGGCGCCCGGCTTCAAAGTCAATATGTGGGGCTACAACGGACAAAGCCCTGGACCGACCATTGAGGTCGTTGAGGGCGACCGCGTGCGCATCTTCGTAACCAACAAGCTCCCCGAGCACACCACCATCCATTGGCACGGCCAGCGCCTGCCCAGCGGCATGGATGGCGTCGGCGGCTTGAACCAGCCCGCCATTCCAGTGGGCAAGACCTTCGTCTACGAGTTTGAGGCACGTCGCCCCGGCACCTTCATGTATCACCCGCACGCCGACGAGATGGTGCAGATGGCCATGGGCATGATGGGCTTCTGGGTCACGCACCCCAAAGGCAAGCATCCCCACATCAGCGACGTCGACCGCGACTTCTGCTTCCTGCTCAACGCCTTCGACGTCGAGCCCGGCAGCAAGACGCCCAAGGTCAACACCATGACCGACTTCAACATCTGGGCTTGGAACAGTCGTATCTTCCCAGGCATCGACACGCTCAACGTGCGCCTGAACGATCGCGTGCGCATCCGCGTGGGCAACCTGACGATGACCAACCACCCCATCCACCTGCACGGGCACGAGTTCCTGGTGACCGGCACCGACGGCGGCCCCACGCCGCCCGCCACCCGCTGGTACGAGGTGACCACCGACGTGGCCGTCGGCCAGATGCGCCAGATCGAGCTCATCGCCGACGAGGAAGGCGACTGGGCCTTCCATTGCCACAAGAGCCACCACACCATGAACGCCATGGGCCACGAGGTGCCCACCATGATCGGCGTGGACCACCGGGGGCTGGTGAACAAGATCCAGCGCGTGGCGCCCGACTACATGGTGATGGGCGAACGCGGCATGGCCGACATGGGCGAGATGCAGATGCCCATTCCCGACAACACAGCGCCCATGATGACCGGCACCGGCCAGTTCGGGCCCATCGAAATGGGCGGCATGTTCAGCGTGTTCAAGGTGCGCAAGGACCAGAAGCCCGGCGACTACAAGGACCCCGGCCCCTACCAGTTCCCGCAGGGCACCGTGGCCCACGAGTGGACCGGCGCCACGCCCGCGGCCCCGCGCGCGGCCACGCCCCCGGGCC
>NZ_MKSS01000119.1:0-19250 GCF_001897365.1 Hydrogenophaga sp. 70-12 | reverse complement strand
CGCGCACCGTGTCCTTGCCCTGCTCGATCATGAGCGCGCACTGGTAGGTGAGCGCGCGCACGGCCGCCGCCTTGGAAGCCATCCAGGCCAGCTTGTTGCGCACCACCTGCTGGTCCCACAGCGACTTGCCGAAGGCCTGGCGCTGGCGCACGTAATCCACCGTGAGCTCGATGGCGCGCGCGCAGGTGCCCGAGACCAGCGCGCCCACCACCAGGCGCTCGTTCTGGAAGGTGCCCATGATGTAGTAGAAGCCCTTGCCCTCCTCACCCAGCAGCGCATCGGCGGGCAGCCTCAGGTCGTCGAAGAACAGCTCGGCCGTGTCGGACGAGCGCCAGCCGTGCTTGTCGAACTGGCGCGTGATCTTGAGGCCCGGGTTGTCCTTCTCCACGATGAACAACGAGATGCCGCGGCTGCCCTTGGCCTCGGGGTCGGTGCGCGCGGCCACGATGTAGATGTCGCCATGCACGCCGTTGGTGATGAAGGTCTTGGAGCCGTTGATGAGCCAGCCGCCATCGGCGGTGCGCTCGCCGCGCGTGCGCAGGCCGGCCACGTCGGAGCCGGCGCCGGGTTCGGTCACGCAGACCGCGCCGACCTTGCGGCCCGCGCAGGCGTCGGGCAGGTACTTCTGCTTCTGCTCGTGCGAGCCGCGGTGCGCGATGTGGCTGATCGACATGTCGCTGTGCACCGTGAGCGCCGAGGCCACGCCGCCATAGCCCGAGCGCGCCAGCTCCTCGCCCAGCACCACCGAGGCCAGCGGCCCCAGGCCGCCGCCGCCGTATTCCACCGGGTGGCGCATGCCCAGGAAGCCCAGCTCGCCCAGCTCGCGGAAGAGGGAGCGCGGAATCTCGCCCGAGGCCTCCCAGGCGTCGGCGAAGGGCACGATGCGTTCCTTGGAGAAGCGGCGCACCTGGTCACGCACCATGCGCAGGTCCTCATCGAGGAAGTCGGGTTCGAGGAATTCGAATTCGGTCATGTGATGCGGCGTTGATGCGGGTCAAGGAAAACCGGGTTCTTCTAATTCATAGTCCGGCGTGTCGGTTTATTTTATGGGCAGGCGACGGGGCCCGCAAGGCGCCTTGCTACACTCGCGCCGCTCTTTTTCGCCAGGAGGACCCATGCCGCGCATCCGTTCGGACGACTACGAAACCAAGGCCCAGGCCATCATGGATTCGGCGGCGGCCATCTTCGCGAAGGAAGGCTACCCGGCCGCCAAGATGCAGGACGTGGCCAAGGCCTGCGGCGCGACCAAGTCGATGCTGTACCACTACTTCCCCACCAAGGACGACCTGCTGTTCGCCATGCTGCAGGAGCACCTGCAGCGCCTGATCGGCGCGATCGAGGAGGCCCTGGTGAGCAAGGCCAGCGCGCGCGAGCGGCTGCAGATGGTGGTGGAGGCCTACACGCAGAAGTCCGCGCAGTCGCGCCGACGCCACATGGTGGCCATGAACGACGTGAAGTTCCTGCCCAAGGCCAAGCAGACCCCGCTGATCAACCTGCAGCGCCAGCTGACCGAGCAGGTGACCCGGCTGCTGCACGACCTCAACCCCGAGTTGCCGGAGCCGGTCTACAAGCCCTACACCATGATGCTGCTGGGCATGCTGAACTGGACCGACTTCTGGTACAAGCCCTCGGGCGAGGTGAAGCCCCAGGAACTGTGCGACCGGCTGTCGCGGCTGTTCCTCAAGGGCTTCCTGGCCGAGAAGGGCTGAGCCCTCCCCGCCCCCCGGCCGCTCACTGCGCCAGCTTGTAGGTCGACGCCGCCGGATCCGCCTTCAGCAGGAACAGCTTGGGCGCGGCCAGGTGGTTCTCGGCGGTGAAGCCGATCGGCGTCATCGCCCCCGTCTCCAGGTTCTTCAGCTTGGCCAGCTCCGCGTTGGTGCAGTCCGCCGTCAGGGCCTTGCCGCAGCGCTCCATGGCCGTGAACAGGGCGCGGGTCGCCGCGTAGCCGGTGAAGCTGTAGCGGTTCGCGCGGCCGCGCTCCTCGGCCGTCAGGTACTTCTCCATCTTGTCCATGAAGCCCTTGGCCTCGGGCGAGCTCTCCAGGTACACGTAGTCCACCGTGTACACGTTCTCGCCGGCGCTGCCCATCATCTTGGCGCTGGCGGGCACGCGCGACACATAGGTCACGCCCACGGGGATCTTGTGGCCGATGCGCTCCAGCTCCTTGGTCATGGTGATGTTCTCGCCCAGCACGCCGCCGGCCATCAGCGCCTCGGCCCCCGACTGCTTGACCTTCAGGATCTCGGACGAGAAGTCCGACTGGCCCTTCTTGAAGATCTGGCTGGAGACCACCTGCAGCTTCTTTTCCTTGGCCGCGCGCTCGAAGCCCTCGCGCACGTTCTCGCCGTACTCGTCGTCCTGCGAGATCACGGCCCACTTCTTGTTCGGGTACCGATCCGCCATCATCGAGACCAGGCCATACACCGCCTCGCGCATGTCGTAGCCCACGGCGAACACGTTCTTGATGGTGGGCTTGTACAGACCCTCGTAGGTGGTGATCGGCGCCATGGCCGGCAGACCCGATTGCTTGATGATGGACATGGCCGCCTGCGACTGCGCCGTGCCCGAGATCGAGGTGAAGGCGAAGATCTTGTCGCTGTTGACGAGCTTTCGCACGCCCTGGATGGTGCGCGAGGGCACGTAGCCGTCGTCCTCGGTGATGAGGCGCAGCTTGCGGCCGTTGATGCCACCGGCGGCGTTGGCCTCGGCCACGGCGACCTTCACGCCCAGGTTGTGGGCCACGCCCAGCAGCGCGGGCGGACCACTCAGCGGCAGGATGTCGCCGAGCACGATCTCGGTATCGGTCACGCCTTGCTGCTGCGCGGCGGCGCTGAAGGTGGCGCCCGCGGCCAGCAGGCCGATGGCAAGGGCGGTGAGTCTGCGGTTCATGTTGTCTCCTGGGATGTGATGGCCGTAGCCGTTGGGAAAGCGAAAGATTGGTGGAGCGCCAGCCGCCCAAGCGAGAGACACCGCGGAACTGGCTTTGCCAGGCCGCAGGCGTCGCCCCCTGGAAGGGGGGCGCGCGGAGCGCGGCGGGGGTGCATGTCAATATCGCAGTGGCCAGTGCACCCAGGTGTGGCGCAGGTCGTGCCAGATGCCGCGCAGGCCGCGCGGGTCGAAGCGCAGGAAGGCGATGATCGCGACGCCGTAGAGCACGGTCTTGATCTCGTGCGCGCTGGTGGTCATGGTGTCGGCGAGCCGCCCGCCGATGAAAGACATCAGGCTGGAGAAGACCTCGGGCAGCGTCACGATGAACACCGTGCCCAGCACCGCGCCCAGCACCGAGCCGATGCCGCCCACGATGACGATGGCCAGGGCCTCGATGCTCAGCAGGAAGGGGTAGCCCTCGACCGACACGAAGCTCATGTAGATGGCCATGAGGCCACCCGCCAGGCCGGTGAGCGCCGCGCTGATGAGAAAGGCCAGCAGCTTGTACTGCACCAGGCTGATGCCCATGGTGCGCGCCGCGATGTCGTTGTCGCGCACGGCCACCAGGGCGCGGCCCGCATAGGAGCGGCGCAGGTTGAGCACCGCCAGAACGGCCAGCGCGCACACGCCCAGGCAGAACCAGTAGAAGGCCCGGTCGCTGGACAGGTCCATGCCCAGCACCACGGGCCGCTCGACCATGATGCCGCTGCCGCCACCGGTGAGCTCGCCGCCGGCCAGGATGCCCGCGGTCACGATGTGCGCGAAGGCCAGCGTGGTGATGGCCAGGTACAGGCCGTGCAGCCGCAGCGACGGCAGGCCCACGATGAGCCCGAACAGCGCCGGCAGCGCCGCCGACAGCAGCAGCGCCACCTCCGCCGGCAGGCCCCAGCGCGTGACCGCGATGGCGTAGGCGTAGCCCCCCAGCATGAGGAAACCCACGTGGCCGAGCGAGATCAGGCCGGTGAAGCCGGTCAACACCATCAGCCCCAGCGCGCCCACGGTGGTGAACAGGATGACGGTCAGGTGCGACAGCATGAAGTTGCCGAGCACGAAGGGCGCGAGCGCGAGCGCCGCGAGCAACGCCACCGTCCACCCCTTGACCGCTGGCGAGTCCGTCAGGACGACCAGCTCGCCATAGCCTTGCTTGAAGAAACCGCTGCGCATCAGACCCTCTCGATCCGTTTTTCGCCGAACAGCCCGAAGGGCCGCACCATGAGCACCACCAGGATCAGCAGGAACCCGGCGATCTCCTTGAGCGTGCTGGGCAGGTAGCCGCCCACCAGGTTCTCCAGCACGCCGATGAACAGGCCGCTGAAGGCCGAGCCCAGCACCGAGTCGAAGCCGCCCAGCACCGTGGCCGGGAAGGCCTTGAGGCCGATCTCGTAGATGGTGGGCGCCAGGCCGTAGATGACCGCGAAGAAGGCACCGGCCAGGCCCGCCAGTCCCGAGGCCGAGGCCCAGGCCACGGCCTGCACGCGCGCGGTGGACACGCCCATGAGCCGCGCGGTCTTCTCGTCCGCCGCCACGGCGCGCATGGCCACGCCGAAGCGGCTGTGGCGCAGGAAGAACCAGAAGCCGCCGATGGCGATCAGCAGCGCCGCGATCACCGTGAGCTGACTCGCGCGCAGGCCGATGTCGCCCATGTGCACGATGGTGTCGGCGCCCTCCACGCTGAACTTGTGCGGCGCGGCGCCCCAGATCAGCGTCACCAGGGCGCGCAGCACCACCGCCAGGCCCACGGTCACCAGCACCACCGACAGCACCGGCTCGCCGAGCATGGGCCGCATGATGAGGCGCTCGCAGACCAGGCCCAGGGCCGCGCCCACGGCCACCGCGACCACGATGGTGGACACCGCGTCGGTGCCCAGCGCCGTGGCGATGGACCAGGAGGTGTAGGCGGTGAGCATGCCCATCTCGCCTTGGGCGAAGTTGACGATGCCGGTGGCCTTGAAGATGACCGCGAAGCTCATGGCCACCAGGCCATAGATCGCGCCGATGGCCAGCCCGGAGACGACCAGTTCGATGAAGTAGTTCATTCGGAAACCTCCGCGCGACGCGCTGCGGTGAGAGCCCCTTCGGGCGGCCGTGCGGGGCTCATGACGCGCCTCCATAGATCTGTTCGAGCTCGCGCGCGAACTTCTTGTTGATGAGGCCGCGGCGCACCTTCTGCGTCGCCGTGAGTTCGCCGTCGTCGTGGTCCAGCTCCTTTTCCAGGAGCACGAACTTGCGGATGTTCTCCACGCGGGCGAACTTCGAGTTCACCTCGTCCACCACCTGCTGGATCAGCTCGCGCACCTCGCCCATCTGCGTGAGCGATTTGAAGGTTGTGTAGGGCAGCTCGCGCTCGGCGGCCCAGCGGCCCACGCTGTCGAAGTCGATCTGGATCAGCCCGCCGAGGAACTTGCGGCCCTCGCCCACCACGATGGCCTCGCGCACGAAGGGGCTGTCCTTGAGCGCGTTCTCGATCTCCGACGGCGCGATGTTCTTGCCGCCGCTGGTGATGATGATGGCCTTCTTGCGGTCGACCACGGCGATCTCGTCCGTCGCGCGCACCTCGACGATGTCGCCGCTGGCGAGCCATCCGTCCGGCGCCAGGATGTCCTGGGTGCCCTTGTCGTCGAACAGGTAGCCCTGGAACACGCCCGGTGATCGCACGAACACCTCGCCGTCTTCGCCCACGCGCCATTCCACGCCCGGCATGGCCGGCCCGCAGCTGCCCGGCACGAAGGGCCGCCCCGGCACCTGCACGAAGGCCAGGCCGCCGGCCTCGGTGAGGCCATAACCCTGGCCCACGGGCAGGCCGATGATGTCGAAGAACTTGAGTGTTTCGGGCGAGACCGAAGCGCCACCGCACATGCGGGTGTGCGTGCGGTTCAGGCCCATGTGGCGCTGCATGTTGCGAAACAGCAGCAGGTACCAGAGGCCGAATTCGAGCCGGTCGCCCAGGGCCACCAGCCGGCCGTGCACGGCGCGCCGGTCCGACAGCGCGCGCCCGCGCTGCATGCCCACGCGGTAGAGCCAGCGTTGCAGGCGGCCGCTGTCCTTCATGCGGAACTCGAAGTGCTGCTGCAGCTTCTCCCAGATGCGGGGCACGCCCAGGAAAAAGGTGGGCGCGATCTCGCGGATGTTGGCCGACACCGTGTCGATGGATTCGGCGAAATTCACGCAGCCGCCGGTGAGCAGGTGCAGCACCGTGGAGTAGCCGCGCTCGGCCACGTGGCACAGCGGCAGGTAGCACACCGACTCGAAGCGCTTGTCCACCATCTGGCGCGCCGCCCCATAGGAGTAGGCCGCGAAGATGAAGTTGCGGTGCGTGAGCATGGCCCCCTTGGGCGGCCCGGTGGTGCCCGAGGTGTAGACGAGGATGTTCACGTCGTCGGGCACCAGCGAGTCGATGCTCTGGTCCAGGCGCTGCTCGGCCAGCGGGTCCTCCAGGATCAACTGGTCGCCCAGCGCCATCAGGTGCTCGTAGCTGTGCGGCTGGCCCGGCGCGTAGCGGCGCAGGCCCTTCATGTCGACGCAGAAGATGTGCCGCAGGTGCGGCAGGCCGGGGCCTTCCTTCATGGCGTCGAGCACCTTGTCGGTCTGCTCCTGGTCGCCGGTGATGGCGACCTTGGCCTGGCAGTGGCCCGCGATGTACTGCACCTCGGCCCAGGGGTTGGTGGGGTAGATGCCCACCACCTGCACGCCCAGCATCTGGGCTCCCAGGTCGGCGTAGAACCACTCGGGGATGTCCTCGGCCGCGATGACGATGCGGTCGCCGCGCTGCAGGCCCAGCTTCATCAGGCCCAGGGCGGTGCGGCGGGCGTCGCGGTAGTAGTCGGCCCAGGTGCGGCCGCGCCAGATGCCCTGCACCTTCTCGCGCAGGGCCACCTGCTGGCCGCGCTCCCGCGCGCGCAGGCGCAGCAGGCCGGGCAGCGTGCCCTCGCCGCGCAGCAGCGTCTGATGGTCAAGCATGGGCACCCTCCTCGCCGAGGTAGGCGGCCAGCACGGCCGGGTTGGCGGCCACCTGGGCCGGCGTGCCTTCGGCGATCAGGCAGCCGAAGTCCAGCACATAGACGCGGTCGGACAGGTCCATCACCACCTGCATGTCGTGTTCGATCATGAGCACCGCGATACCGAATTCGTCGCGGATGTCGAGCGTGAAGCGCGCGATGTCTTCTTTTTCTTCGCGGTTCATGCCCGCGACGATCTCGTCGAGCAGCAGCAGGCTGGGCTCGCAGGCCAGGGCCCGGCCCAGCTCCACGCGCTTTTGCTGGCCGTAGGCGAGCTGGCTCACGGGCTTGTCGCGCAGTTCCTCGATCTCGAGGAATTCGATGATGCGTTCCACCTTTTCGCGCGCGGCGATCTCCTCGCGGCGCGGGCGGCCCCAGAAGGCCAGCGCTTCCCACACCGGGTAGCGGAAGTGGATGTGCCGGCCCACCAGCAGGTTCTCCACCACCGTGCCGTGGCGGAACAGGGCCAGGTTCTGGAAGGTGCGGCCGATGCCCAGGCGCGCGAACTGGTGCGACTTCAGGCCCGCGGTGTCGCGGCCCTGGAAGGCGATACGGCCCTCGCTGGGCGGCAACACGCCGCTCACCAGGTTGAAGGTGGTGGTCTTGCCCGCGCCATTGGGGCCGATCAGGCTCACGATCTCGCCCGGCATGACCTTCAGGCTCACCTCGTTGACGGCCTTCACGCCGCCGAAGCGCTTGGAGATGCGCGTGGCCTCGAGCACGGGGGTCTGCTGCGCGGCGCTCATGACAGCCACCTCTTGCGGCGCTTGTAGTGCTTCACGTCTTTCATGCTGGTGCGGCCGGGCTGCGAGCTCAGGCCCAGGTAGAACTCACGCACGTCGGCGTTGCGGCGCAGCTGCTCGCTGGTGCCGTCGAGCACCACGCGGCCGTTCTCCATGATGTAGGCGTAGTCGGCGATGGCCAGCGCGCGGCTGGCGTTCTGCTCGACCAGGAGGATGGTCAGGCCGGTGGTCTCGCGCAGGGTCTGGATGCAGCGGAAGATCTCGCTCACCACCAGCGGCGCCAGGCCCAGCGAGGGCTCGTCGAGCGCGAGCACCTTGGGCCGGCTCATCAGCGCGCGGCCAATGGCCACCATCTGCTGCTCGCCGCCCGAGAGGTAGCCCGCGATGGTCTGGCGCATCTCGGCCAGGCGCGGGAACAGCGTGAAGACCTCGTCGCGCGTCTGCGCCAGGTGGGCGGCGCTCTGCAGGTGCGCGCCGGTGATCAGGTTTTCCTCGACAGTGAGGGTCTGGAACAGGCGCCGGCCTTCCGGCACCTGCACCATGCCCTGGCGCACGATGGCGGGCGCGGGGTCCTTCTCGACCGCGCGCCCGCCGAGCAGGATGCTGCCCTTCTCGATGACGCCGTCCTCGGCGTCGAGCACGCCCGAGACGGCCTTGAGCACGGTGGACTTGCCGGCGCCGTTGGAGCCCAGCAGGGCCACGATCTGGCCGGGGCGCACCTCGAGCGAGACGTCGCGCACGGCCTCGATGGCGCCGCCGTAGACGACCTGGATGTTGTGGATGGCCAGCGCGGGCGCGGGCGATGCGCTGGCGGCGGTAGGGGGTGTCATGGGTGTCTCCGTTCCTCTCCCGCGCATCGCGGCGCGGCAAGAGGTCACTCCTTAATAATTAGTCCGTCGCGTCGGTCTTTAATTGAGGCGAATTATGGTGCCTGGTTCCTGTCGAATTCCTGGGGAATACCCTAGATGGCGGGGACCGCCGAGGCGGTTTGCAGCAGGTCTTTCAATGGCACCGACTCATCGGCCAGGCGCGCCGCGTCCACCGTGCAGGCCTGGGCCAGCGCGCGCTTGGCCAGCATGAAATCGGCGGGCCGGTTGACCGCGTCCACGGCCAGCAGGCGCTCGCCCGCCACATAGAAGGCGCTGAACGACTGCGTGGCCGGGTCGCCGCGCAGCACGCAGCGCTCATGGCCCTGTGACAGGCCCGCCATCTGCAGCTTGAGCGCGTACTGGTCGGACCAGAACCAGGGCACGGCGCGGTTCGGTCTGGGCTTGCCGCCCAGCCAGGACCCGGCTGCGCGCGCCTGCTCCAGCGCGTTCGGCACCGATTCGATGCGCAGCTCGCGGCCGTAGAGGCGGCTGAACTGCAGTGTGCAGTCGCCGGCCGCCAGCACGTCCGGGTCGCGCGTGCGCGAGAGCTCGTCCACCGCGATGCCGCCCTCGTCCGCCAGCCCGGCGGCGCGCGCGGCCTCCACATTGGGCAGCATGCCCAGGCCGGCCACCACCAGGTCCACCGGCAGGCGCGCGCCGTCGCGGCAGACCGCGGCGCGGACCCTGTCGTCCTCGACCTCGACCGAGGCCAGCTCGGTGCCGGTGCGCAGGTCCACGCCAGCGGCGCGGTGCACGCGCTCATAGAAGGCCGAGACCTCGGGGCCCGCGACGCGCGCGAGCACGCGCGGCTGCAGCTCCAGCAGCGTGACCTCGGCGCCCAGGCCGCGCGCCGAGGCCGCGACCTCCAGCCCCACGTAGCCGCCGCCGATGATCAGCACCCGCGCGCCGGGCCGCAGCTGGGCTCGGATCCCTTCGGCGTCGGCCATGTGGCGCAGGTAGTGCAGGTTGCGGGGCCGCTGGCCCGGCGCCAGCCCGGCACAGGACAAGAGCCGGGGCCGCCCGCCGGTGCACAGCGCCAGCTTGTCGTAGGCCAGGGCGCTGCCGTCGGCCAGCACGAGTCGGCGGTTGGCGCGGTCGATGGCCTGCAGGCGCGCGCCGGTCATCAGCTCGATCCGGGCCGTGTCGTAGGCGCTGCGCGGGCGCAGCAGCAGGCCGTCGGCGTCCACCTGGCCGGCCAGCCAGGCCTTGGACAGGGGCGGTCGCTGGTACGGCAGCACGGATTCCTCGCCCAGCAGCGTGATGCGGCCGGGCCAGCCGTTCTGGCGCGCCGACACCGCGAGTTCGCTGCCGGCATGGCCCGCGCCCACAATCACCAGATGCTTGTGCGAAGTCTCCATGCTTACCCTGATGAGTGGTTGATCCAGGTCAATATATAGTCCGTCTCGTCGGTCTAAATATAAACAGCTTCGGGCCCGAGCGCAATGGGGCTGGACACACTTTCAAGGAGCAGCGATGACCAGAACGCGGGCGGACGACTATGAGGACAAGAAGGCCACCATCCTGGACAAGGCCGCCGCGCTGATCGCGCGCAAGGGCTTCGACCAGGCGACCATGCAAGACGTGGCCAAGGCCTGCGGCACCTCCAAGTCGCACATCTACCACTACTTCCCGAGCAAGGAAGAGCTGCTCTACGCCATCGTGCACGACCACATCACGCGCCAGGCCGAGGACCTGACGCGCATCGTGGCGCAGCCGCTGCCGGCCGAGGTGCGCTTCCAGCAGTTCGTGGAGAGCTTCATGCAGGGCGCGGCGCGCGAGCGCGACGAGCACATCATCCTGATGAACGACCTGAAGTACCTGCCGCGCGCGGAGCTGCGCACCATCCGCTCACTGGAGAGCAGCATGACCGAGCTGCTCAACGGCCTGCTGGAGGAACTCAACCCCGGCCTGATGGAAACCGCACGCGTGCGCAAGCCTTACGCGCTGCTGCTCTTCGGCATGATGATCTGGACCTTCAGCTGGTACCGGCCCTCGGGCGACATCGGCCCGAAGGAGCTGGCGGCGCGCATCTCGCACCTGTTCGTGCACGGGTTCAAGGCGCCGCCGGCGAACGCCTTCAGTTCACCGAGCGCTTCTTCCCCTGCCAGTAAGGCTCGCGCAGCACGTTCTTCATGATCTTGCCCGCGCCCGACAGCGGCAGGGCCTCGCGGAATACCACCTGGCGCGGGCACTTGTAGTTGGCGATGAGCGTGTGGCAGTGGTCGATGATCTCCTGCTCGCTCACGCGCTGACCATCCTTGAGCGCCACCACGGCCATCACCGCCTCGCCCCACTTCTCGTCGGGCACGCCGATGACGGCACACTCGCGCACCGCCGGGTGGGCGTGCACCGCGTTTTCCACCTCGCGTGAGTAGATGTTTTCGCCGCCGCTGATGATCATGTCCTTGACCCGGTCGACGATGTAGATGAAACCGTCCTCGTCCATCCAGGCGCCGTCGCCGGTGTGCATCCAGCCGTCGCGGATGGCGGCGGCCGTGGCCTCGGGCTTGTTCCAGTAGCCCAGCATCACCTGCGCGCCCCGCACCGCGATCTCGCCCGGCGTGCCGCGCGGCAGCTCCCGGCCGTCGGGGTCGACGATCTTCACGTCCACGCCATAGGCCGCGCGGCCGGCGGCCTGGCGCTTGTGCGGGCCATGCTCGCCATCAAAGTGGAAACGCCAGGGCAGGCTCACCGTGAGCGCGGCCGTCTCGGTCATGCCATAACCCTGGATGAACTCCCAGCTGGGCAGCTTGGCGATGGCGGCGGCCAGCACGGCGTCGGGAATCGGCGAGGCGCCGTACTCGCAGTAGCGCACGCTGCTGAGGTCGTAGCGCTCGAAGTCCGGGTGGTTCAACATCATGTTGATCATGGTCGGCACGAACAGCACGTAGTTGACCCGGTGGGTCTGTATCGCCTCGAAGGCCAGCACGGCGTCGAACTTGGGCAGGCACACGTGGGTGCCGCCGGCCAGCGTGAGCGCGAAGGCCGGGGACGCGCCGGCCAGGTGGAACAGGCCCGCCGAGTGCATGTAGCGCGTCTGGTCCGAGAAGTGCAAGGTGGCGATCCAGTTGATGGACGCCGCGATGAAGTTCTTGTGCGAGAGCATCACGCCCTTGGGGTGGCCGGTGGTGCCGCCCGTGTAGTAGATGCCGCAGAGCTCGTCGTCGCGGCCGCATTCGTCGGCCATGGGCGGCGTGCGCGCGATCAGCGCCTCGTAGGCCTGCATGCCGGCGGGCGTGGGCGCATCGCCCATGTGCACCACCCGGTCCATGGGGTGGCCCTTGAGCAGTTCGGGCACCTGCGCCGCGAAGCCGTCGTCCACCACCAGGCCCGCGCAGCCGGCGTCCTGCAGGCTGTAGACGTTCTCGGGAATGGCCCAGCGCGTGTTCAGCGGCACGATCACCAGGTTCGCCCAGGCGGCGGCGAAGAACAGTTCGATGTAGTTGTCGCTGTTGAACGCCAGCACGGCCAGGCGGTCGCCCGGCCGCAGGCCGAGCGCGCGCAGGCCGGCGGCCAGGCGCGGCACGCGCTCGCCCACCTGGGCCCAGCTGCGCTGGCGGTGTTTGTAGAGGGTGGCGGCGAAGCGGTGGCGGGTCTGCACCGCCCGTGTGAGTGCCTGTGTCAGCTGCATGAGTGTCTCCTGCTCCCGACTTTATAGCGCCGGGTGCTTCTGCGGCAGCGGGTACCTGGGGTAGCCGGCGGCCACGCCGTACTCGCTGATGCCGATGCCGGTCTCGCCGTCCACGCTCACGCGCACCACGTGGTCGCCCAGGGTTCGGGCGCGTTCGCGGGTGAGCGGATCGTCCAGGTTCCAGGCGTCGTGCGCCTCGGCGTAGGCGCCCTTGTCGTCGCCGTGGTTCCAGCCGCCCCAGCCGCCGTACAGCCCACCCTTGAGGTAGTAGCGCGCGGGCAGGGCCTCGACGCGGATCAGACGCGAGCCACCATCGGCGAAACCCAGCGTGAACTCGCCCGAGGCGATCGTCTGGCCCAGCGGGTCGTCGGCCCATTGCAGCTCGTGCGCCACCGATGCGACCTCGTGGTGGCGCACGCTGCCGTCAGGCTGGCGTTGGAACGCCGCGCCCGAGAGGTAGTAGGGCTGGCCCGGCTCGCGCTCCTTGAGAAAGATCGACGCACCCATGCTGGGGGTCTGGAACATGGACCAGGTCCAGAAAAACTTCTTGTGCGTCTGCTGGGGCGGCGCGGCCCAGTCGGTGCGCATCTCCGAACGAACGCCCCAGGAGCGGTCGCGCTGGCCCCACCAGTCGGCCGGCTCGACCGCGTGGCGCTCGCCGTTCACCTGCAGCCAGCCGCGCCAGCGGCCGAACTGGGCCACGCGCGCCAGGTCTTCCTCGACCGCGCCGTCGCGCTCGCGCCGGCTCTGCTTTTCCTGCGCCGCCGGAAAGCTGGCCTCGAAGTCCAGTTCGAAGGCGATGCCCGAGGCGTTGTCGCGCAGTGCCAAACGGTGCAGGCGCTGCCCTTGAACGATGTCCAGGCGCAGCGGGCCGACCGCCAGGTCCAGCGGGTTCGCGCCCAGGCGGCGCGAGGCACGAAAGTTGAACTGCGTACGGCCCACGGTGACGCCAGCGAACGCGTCCATGACGCCGCGGTTGGGGTAGTAACCGAAGCCGACGTCGAGGATCAGCGGGCGGCCGTCGAGCGGGTGCGCGGTGTACCACCAGCGCTCGGTGAAGCGCGGATCGCCGTGGCCGGCCTGAGCGAAGGTGCCGGGCGTCTGGTGGCCGGGCAGGTCGTCCTGGGGGGTCAGCATGGGATTCAGTCCTTCGGTGCAGCGGCCGTCATGGCGCTGAAGTCGGTGAGGGGGATGCGCTGGCGCTCCACGCGCAATTGCTCGCGCAGGGCCTGGCGCAGGATGGCGTCGAGTTCGGCGGCCAGCGCCGGCGCCAGCGTGGGGCCGTTCGCGTCGAGCCAATCGCTGAGTTCGCGCGTGCGCGCCTGCGCGGCGTCCAGGCCGGCGGCGTCGCCACCCGCCGGCAGCACCAGGCCGGCGCGCGCGGCGCATTCGGCGAAGCGCCGATGGCCCTCGCGCAGGGCCTGGGCCTGGGCCTGCAGGGCCTGTGGGTCCCACACGGCCATGCCGGCGATCTTGCCGAGGATGTCGTGCACGGCGGCCAACTGGCCGCGCGCGAAGTCGCTGCTCAGCTCGGGCGCCACCGCGTCGTTGAGCGTGCGGCGCAAGGCCTCGATCAGCCGTCCCAGGTCGGTGGTCATGGCATCACCTCCGCGCCGCGCGACTCGGTGGCGGCTTCGCCGATCAGGCGATTGAGTTCCAACAGCGTGGACGCGACCTGAAAGCCCATGGAGGCCATGCGGATGTCGCGCGCGCGCCCGCTCTGCACGCGCTGCGCCGCGCTCAGCAACATGGACGCGCTCTTGTACAGGCCCAGCACCTCGTAGTAGCGCCAGGCCACCGGGTCGGGCGTGAAGCCGGCCTGGCGCGCGTAGCGCTCGACGAAGGCCTGGCGGTCCATGAGGCCACCCACGCGGCCTGTGCCGCCCGAGAACACGCGCAGCGCGGCCCAGGCCAGGTCCTCGTGCGGATCGCCCGCGTGCACCAGTTCCCAGTCCAGCACGGCGGTGATGCGGCCGTCCTGCTGCAGGAAGTTGCCCACGCGGTAGTCGCCGTGCACGATGACCACGCGCGGCGCGGCAGGCGCGTGGCGCAGCAGCCAGCGCATGGCGTGGTGCAGCTGCGGCGGCGCGTGCGTGGCGTCGTCGCCGAAGCCGGCGTGGCGCCACCAGTACAGGGTCTGCTCGCGCGCCACCGTGGCGGGGTCGACCTCGCCCCACAGGCGCTTGAGCGGGGTGGCGCGCCAGTCCACGCCGTGCAGCGCGGCCAGGCCGTCGCTGAAGTCGCGCGCCAGGCTGGCGTTGTGGCGTTCGCCGCGCGCCTCGGCCGCGCCCTTCCAGGGCATGGGCGTGTCGCCGTCCACGCGGCCGGTGAGCAGGAAGGGCGCGCCGATGACCGAGGGGTCGTCGCTGAAGGCGAACACGCGCGGCACCGGCAGCGAGGCCAGGCCCTGCAGCGCCTCCAGCGCGCGGTACTCGGGCTCGGCGCGGTAGGGCGCGAGCAGGCCGCGCGGGTCGCCGATGCGCAGGATCAGGTCCAGCGGCTCGCCACCGTCCCCGGGCGTGGCGCGCAGGCCCAGGGTGATCCAGGAGAAGCCCGCCGGAAAGCGGCGCCAGCCGTCCAGGCGCAGCGGGCGGTTCAGGGCGCGCGAGAGAAAGGGCGCGAGTCGGCGGCCGAGCGTGTCCGCCGACAGGTCCAGGCTGGGTTCGTTCATCCGCCGGTGCTCTTGAACAACAGATTGGGCAGCCACAGGCTGAGCGCGGGCACGGAGGCGATCAGCAGCACGCGCAGCAGGTCGGCCGTGATGAAGGGCAGCACGCCGCGCACGATGGACCCCATGGCGATGTCGGGCGTCACCGAGCGGATCACGAACAGGTTGACGCCGATGGGGGGCGTGATGAGGCCGATCTCCACCACCACCACAATCAGGACGCCGAACCACACCGGGTCGTAGCCCAGCGCCGTGACGATGGGAAAGAAGATCGGCACCGTCAGCAGGATCATGGACAGGCTCTCGAGCACGCAGCCGAGCACCAGGTAGATCGCAATCATCACCAGGATGACCCCGAAGGGCGACAGGCCGCTGCCCTGCACCATGGTCAGCAGGCCCTCGTGCACGCCGGTGATGTTGACGAACTCGCCGAACAGGGCCGCGCCCAGGATGATGGCGAACATCATGGCGGAGGTGCTTGCGCTGTCCACGAAGATGCCGCGGATCTGCGCCAGCGTGAGGTTGTGCCGCGTGAGCGCGAACAGCAACGCCGCCGTGGCGCCGATGCCCGAGGCCTCGACCGAGGTGAACAGGCCGCCGTAGATGCCGCCCATGACGATGCCGAAGATCGCCACCACGGGCCACAGCGTGCGCACCAGCCCGCGCACGTCCATCGCCAGGCGCTCGGTGGTCACGGGTGCCTGCGAGGGGTCGCGCCAGACCAGGTAGCGCACGGCCAGCAGGTAGCCGACGACGGCGATGAGGCCCGGCACGATGCCGGCCGCGAACAGCTTGCCGATGTGGGTCTGCGTGGCCACGCCATACACCACCATGATCACCGAGGGTGGGATCAGGATGCCCAGCGTGCCGCCCGCCGCCACGGCGGCCGAGGCCAGCCGGTCGCCGTAGCCCAGGCGGCGCATCTCGGGAATGGCGACCTTGCCCATGGTGGCGGCCGTGGCCACGCTGGAGCCGCAGATGGCGCCGAACGCGCCGCAGGCCGCGACCGTGGCCATGGCCACGCCGCCGCGGCGCCGGCCGATCAGCGCTTGCGCCGCGCGGAACAGGTCGCCGGAGATGCCGGCGCCCGCCACCAGATTGCCCATGAGAACAAACAGCGGCAGCACGATGAGCGTGTAGACCAGCGTGCTGTCGCGCGTGATGGTGGCGGCCATGCTGAGCGCGGGCGTCGGGGTCCATTTGATTTCAGTGTCAAAAGTGACGGTTCGCTTCCCCAGCAACGGCGCGGGCATGGGCAGGTAACTTGTTGATTTCAAAGGGATTGCTGTTCGGTATTTCGCCGCGTATCGTTGGCTGCCTTTCGAGAGACGAGGAGCAACCGAAATGCAAGGCTGGCAGACCCCATACCTTGGCCTGCGCGATCTGCCGCGCGAGCTCACTGACTTTGAACTCCAGGCCTTCTTCAGCTTCAGTCAAGCCGAGCTGGAGCTGATCTCAAGGCGGCGAGGCGACAACCACAAGCTGGGCCTGGCACTGCACATCGGTTTCGTGCGCATGAGCGGCCGGCCGCTAAACAGTGTGCGTGCGGTCCCGCCCGTCTTGCTGCGTCACCTGGGCCAGATGCTGGGCATCACCACCCCCGACCTGGCGTCGCTGCGTGCGCTGTACGCCCGTGGCCGAACCCTGTTCGATCACCAGCAGCAGGCCTGCGAGGCGCTGGGCTTTGCCTGGATGACCGAGCACCAGCGTCGAGCGTTGGTGCGAGTTCTGCGCGATGAAGTGACCCACAGCGCCGATCGTGAGCGGCTGCTGCTGCATGCCCGGCATTGGTTGTACGAACACCGGCTCCTCATCGTGCACGACCGTGTCATCCGCAGCCTGGTGGCGGTTGCACTGACCGAACTCGAGGCCGCCACTGCCCAGGCGATCCGAGCCGCAGTGCCACCCGGCCTTCTCAAACGCTGGGCGTCGGCGCTGGACAGTGCGCGCCTGGATGGCCAGCACAGCCAGAGCTGGCTGTGGAGCGCACCGGCCAAGCACTCGACGCGCCAGATCACCGAGGTGCTCGAACGTATTGCCTTCCTGACGGATTTGGGGATCGATCAACACTTGGGCCATCTCAACGACGTATTGGTGCGCCGGTATGCGCGGCGCATGGCCTCCCGTGCGCCCTCGATCAGCGCCCGGATCAAGGAGCCGGCACGCACTGTCGAGATGGCCTGCTTCCTGCGCTATTGCCTGCTGACGGCCACAGATCAGCTCATCCTCATGTTCCAGCGTCGTGTGGCCGACCTCTGGCGGCAGTGCGCCGACGGTGTGACGGCAACGGTTGACTGGGCGCAGCAGTACCAGCAATTGCTCCAGGAACTGACCGATCTTGCGGCCCAGGAGAAGGTGCCAGATGCCGAACTGCGTTCGCGCTTGGTCAGTCTGGTCGCGGTCAAGCGTGCCCGGCGCCCGCCCAGTCGAGCGTCGATCATCCGCCAGCACCTCATCGACGCCATTGCCCCGGTGCGCTCGCTGCTGGTGGCAGTGAGCGGGCTGGCCTGGCAAGCCACGGGCGAGCATCCGGCCATCGACGCGTTGGACAGGCTGCGCACCCTGTACGCTGGCGGCACCAAGAGCCTGCCGGGCGAGGTCACGGCAGCGCGCCTGGGCCCGGCATGGCGTCAAGCCATCGCTGACGTCGACCGTGAGCGGGCGTTCCGGGCATTGGAGGTGGCCACTCTGTTTGCCTTGCGCCGAGCGCTGCGCAACGGCTCGGTCTGGATTGAGCACTCCTTGAGCTTCCGCGGCCGCGAGCGGCTGTTCATCCCGGATGAGCGCTGGAAGACCGAAGCCCGGCGCCACTACGCCCGGCTGCAGCTGCCGGCCAAGGCCAGTGACTTCCTCACACCGTTGCTTGCACGCGTTCGCACAGGTATCGACGCGGTGGCGGCTGCCACTCGCGTCGGATTGCTGCGCGTGGACGACGAGTTGCACTTGGCGCCCCTGGCCGCCGAAGACGAAGATCCCGAAGTCACCAAACTGCGTAGCCGGCTTGACCAGCGCATCGGCGAGGTGCAACTGCCAGAGGTCATCCTGGCCGTGGACGCTCAGGTGCGCTTCAGCTGGATCATGCTCGGGCGTGAGCCCAGATCGAGCCAGGAACTGCTGATGACCTACGCCGGCATATTGGCGCACGGCACCAGCCTGACGGCCGCAGAGTGCGCCCGCATGATCCCGCAGCTATCGGCTCCCAGCATCCGCCAGGCAATGCGCTGGGCGGGCGATGAGCGGCGGCTGGCCCTGGCCTGCCAGGCGGTGCTGGAGTTCATGCAGCGCCATGCGGTAGCGGCAACGTGGGGCCGAGCCGATCTGGCCTCCTCGGACATGATGAGTCTGGAGACCAGCCGCCGGGTATGGCAGGCACGCCAGGATCCACGACGCCAGACAGCCTCCATCGGCGTTTACAGCCACGTGCGCGATCGTTGGGGAATCTTCCACGCCCAGCCGATTGTGCTCAATGAGCGCCAGGCCGGTGCCGCCATCGAAGGGGTGGTGAGACAGGAGCGGGTGGAGGTGTCGCAGTTGGCTGTCGACACGCACGGCTACACCGACTTCGCGATGGCGCTATCGCGTCTGCTGGGCTTCGATCTATGCCCGCGGCTGCGCGAACTGCGGCAACGCCACCTGTTCGTGCCGCGAGGAATGACAATCCCTGTGGAGATCGCCGCCGTGTGTGAGGCCAGCGTGGACACGACACTGATCGAAGCTCATTGGGACCAGCTGGTGCATCTGGCGGCCTCGGTGCAGACAGGTCACGCCAGTGCGGTGACGGCGCTGGCCAGGTTCGGTTCTGCGGCGCGCGGGGACCCGATCTACGACGCCGGTGTGCAGTTGGGCAAGCTGCTCAGGACCGCCTTCCTGGCGGACTACTTCGTCAATGCCGGCTTCCGCAGGGAACTGCGCCGGGTTCTGAACCGGGGCGAGGCGGTGAACGCGCTCAAGCGCGCCATCTACACCGGTCGTGTTGGATCGGCCCAGGCTCGGCGTACCGACGAGATGCAGGCAGTGGCCGACGCCTTGAGCCTGTTGGCCAACATCGTGATGGCGTGGAACACGGCTCAGATGCAGGCCGTACTGGACCGATGGGCCAACAGGCGACAGATCGTGCCGCCTGAGTTGACTGGGCGCATTGCACCGACGCGCTTGGAGGGGATCAACCTGCGCGGCGTCTTCCGCTTCCCGCTGGAACGTTACGCCGGTCAGATCCTGCCGTCAATTGCTGCAGCGAAAACGAGTGCTGGCAGCTGAAATCGACCACGCAAACAGGCTCTCAGCGACCGATTAGGAGACCAACAGAAACTCAAAGCGTGACAAGCACTTACGCTCGCCCCTGGAGCAGACCCCGCGCCAATCCTCGCTCTGCGGGGAGGCACGAACCGTCACTTTCTGCACTGAAATCAAATGGAC
>NZ_MKSS01000118.1:16073-18421 GCF_001897365.1 Hydrogenophaga sp. 70-12 | reverse complement strand
ACCGCCTGATCGACATGGGCCCCGGCCCGGGCGAGCGCGGCGGGCGCATCGTGTTCGACGGCACGCCGGCGCAGATCCGCTCGGCCGACACGCTCACCGGTGCCTACCTGGGCGCGCGCAAGACCATCGGCATGGGCTTCAAGCGCGCCGTCACCGACAGCACGCCGCGCCTCATCCTGGAAGGCGCGCGCGAGCAC
The DNA here is from genome assembly GCF_001897365.1 of Hydrogenophaga sp. 70-12. Taxonomy (NCBI): domain Bacteria; kingdom Pseudomonadati; phylum Pseudomonadota; class Betaproteobacteria; order Burkholderiales; family Comamonadaceae; genus Hydrogenophaga; species Hydrogenophaga sp. 70-12. The sequence goes on along the minus strand of NZ_MKSS01000118.1, from coordinate 18,224 downwards.
AACCTGAAGAACGTGTCGGTGGAGTTCCCGCTGCAGCGCCTCGTGGTGATCACGGGTGTGTCGGGCTCGGGCAAGTCCACGCTGATCCAGGACGTGCTGGCGCCCGCGCTCATGCGCCACTTCGGCCAGAGCACCGAATCGCCCGGCGCGCACGACCGCCTGCTCGGCGCCGAGCAGCTGGCCGACGTGGTCTTCGTCGACCAATCGCCCATCGGCAAGACCGCGCGCTCCAACCCGGTGAGCTACGTCGGCGCCTGGGACGCCATCCGCGCGCTGTTCGCCGACGCGCCGCTGGCGCGCCAGCGCAGCTACACGCCGGCCAAGTTCAGCTTCAACAGCGGCGACGGCCGCTGCCCCACCTGCGGCGGCTCGGGCTTCGAGCACGTGGAGATGCAGTTCCTCTCCGACGTCTACCTTCGCTGCCCCGATTGCGACGGCAAGCGCTACCGGCCCGAAATCCTGGAGGTGAAGATCGACCGCGGCGGACGGATGCTGAGCGTGGCCGACACGCTGGAGCTCACCGTCAACGAAGCGGCCCAGCTGTTCGCGCACGACCGCGAGGTGATCCGCGCGCTGCAGCCCATCGTGGACGTGGGCCTGGAGTACGTGAAGCTGGGCCAGCCCGTGCCCACGCTCTCGGGCGGCGAGGCGCAGCGCCTCAAGCTCGCGGGCTTCCTGGCCGAGGCCGCCAAGTCCGCGAGCGCCAGCCGCCAGGCCGTGTCGCGCAAGGGCACGCTGTTCCTGTTCGACGAGCCCACCACCGGCCTGCACTTCGACGACATCGCCAAGCTCATGCGCTCGCTGCGCAAGCTGCTGGACGCCGGCCACTCGCTGGTGGTGATCGAGCACAACCTGGACGTGATCCGCGCCGCCGACTGGCTGGTCGACCTGGGTCCCGAGGGCGGCGCGGGCGGCGGCGCCGTGGTGGCCGAGGGCCCGCCCGAGCAGGTGCGCGAGCACCCCACGAGCCACACCGCGCTGGCCTTGCGCGAGTACGCGGCGGCCATGGACCAGGTGCACGCGGTGGGCGAGGCGCCGGCGCCGTACCGCGCGCGCGCCACCGCGCGCCGCGCGCCGCGCGACGAAGCCATCCGCATCGTCAACGCCAAGGAGCACAACCTCAAGCAGCTCAGCGTGGACATCCCGCGCGGCAAGTTCAACGTCATCTCGGGCGTGAGCGGTTCGGGCAAGAGCACGCTGGCCTTCGACATCCTGTTCAACGAAGGCCAGCGCCGCTACCTGGAAAGCCTCAACGCCTACGCGCGCAGCATCGTGCAGCCGGCGGGCCGGCCCGAGGTGGACGCGGTGTACGGCATCCCGCCCACGGTGGCCATCGAGCAGCGCCTGTCGCGCGGCGGGCGCAAGAGCACGGTGGGCACCACCACCGAGGTCTGGCATTTCCTGCGCCTGCTCTACGTGAAGCTGGGCACCCAGCACTGCGTGCACGATGGCGCGGCCGTGAAGCCGCAGAGTGCCGACAGCATCGCGGCCGCCATCCTGCGCAAGCACGCGGGCCGGCACGTGGGCCTGCTGGCGCCGCTGGTGGTCAACCGCAAGGGCGTGTACACCGAACTGGCCGACTGGGCGCGCCCGCGCGGCTTCAGCCACCTGCGCGTGGACGGCGACTTCCTGCCCACCACCGGCTTCCCGCGCATCGACCGCTTCAAGGAACACACCATCGAACTGCCGGTGGCCGATTTCGTGGTGAACCCGGCCGACGAGGCGCAGCTGCGCCGCGAACTGGCGAAGGCGCTGGAGCACGGCAAGGGCATCCTGCACCTGCTGCACCCGCTCGACGGACTGAAAGAGGCCATCGCCGAGGGCCGCCCCACGCGCGACATCGGCGCCGTGGAGGTGTTCAGCACCGCGCGCGCCTGCCCGGTGTGCAGCACCAGCTACCCCGAGCTGGACCCGCGCCTGTTCTCCTACAACAGCAAGCACGGCTGGTGCCCCGACTGCGTGGGCACGGGCGTGAAACTCTCGCGCGAGCAGCGCAAGGCGCTCGACGATTCGGTGCGCGACGCCGACGAAAAAGGCCGCGAACAGAGCTTCGCCGAGCCCGAGGTGGAAGGCGTGGGCGACGAGGCCTGCCCGACCTGCGAAGGCTCGCGCCTCAATGCGCAGGCGCGCGCCGTGCGCTTCGGCGGTGTG
>NZ_MKSS01000118.1:0-16016 GCF_001897365.1 Hydrogenophaga sp. 70-12 | reverse complement strand
CTCACCCTGGACCGTGGCGCGCCCACGCTCAGCGGCGGCGAGGCGCAGCGCATCCGCCTGGCGGCCCAGCTCGGCAGCCATTTGCAGGGCGTGTGCTACGTGCTCGACGAGCCCACCATCGGCCTGCACCCGCGCGACAACCAGATCCTGCTCGACGCGCTGCACCAGCTCGGCCACCAGGGCAACACCCTGGTGGTGGTGGAGCACGACGAGGACACCATCCGCCGCGCCGACCACGTCATCGACATCGGCCCCAGCGCCGGCAAGCGCGGCGGGCGCGTGGTGGCGCAGGGCTCGGTGGCGGACCTGTCGGCCAACCCCGAATCGGTGACCGGCCGCTACCTGCTGCACGCCATGAAGCACCCGCTGCAGGCGCGCCGCGCCATGCCGGCGGACATGGACGCGCTCGACCTGCGCGGCGCCGCGCTGCACAACCTGCAGCGGCTCGACGTGAAGGTGCCGCTCAAGCGCCTCGTAGTGGTCACCGGCGTGAGCGGTTCCGGCAAGAGCACGCTCGCGCGCGACGTGCTGCTCACCAACGTCGCGGCGGCGGTGTCCCTGCGCGCCACGGCGGCCGGCAAGAAGGCCTGGGAGAAGGGCGAGCGGCCCGCCTGGTCGGGCTGCGAACGCCTGATCGGCAGCGAGGCCGTGGACCGTGTGCTCGAGGTGGACCAGACACCCATCGGCAAGACGCCGCGCTCCTGCCCGGCCACCTACATCGGTTTCTGGGACACGGTGCGCAAGCTCTTCGCCGATACCCTGGAGGCCAAGGCGCGCGGCTACGGTCCGGGCCGCTTCAGCTTCAACACCGGCGAAGGCCGCTGCCCCAGCTGCGAAGGCCAGGGCGTGCGCACCATCGAGATGAGCTTCCTGCCCGACGTGAAGGTGCCCTGCGAAACCTGCCACGGCGCGCGCTTCAACCCCGAGACCCTGGCCGTCACCTGGAAGGGCAAGAGCATCGGCGACGTGCTGCAGATGGAGGTGGACGAGGCGGTGGAGTTCTTCGCCTCGATGCCCGCCATCGCCCACCCGCTGCAGCTGCTCAAGGACGTGGGCCTGGGCTACCTCACGCTGGGCCAGCCCTCGCCCACCCTGTCGGGCGGCGAGGCGCAGCGCATCAAGCTCGTCACCGAACTGAGCAAGGTGCGCGACGAGGTGGGCCGGCGCGGCCAGAAGGCACCGCACACGCTCTACGTGCTGGACGAACCCACGGTGGGCCTGCACATGGCCGACGTGGAGAAGCTGATCCGCGTGCTGCACCGCCTGGTGGACGGTGGCCACAGCGTGGTGGTGATCGAGCACGACCTGGACGTCATGGCCGAGGCCGACTGGATCATCGACCTGGGCCCCGAGGGGGGCGCCGGCGGTGGCCGCGTGGTGGCCGCCGCCGCGCCCGAGGCCGTGGTGGCCGCGGGCACGCACACGGGACGGGTGTTGGCGCCGGTGCTGGCGCGGGGGTGAGGGGCTGCGCCCCGGCACAGGGTTTCTTGAGGAGCGGACCGCCTGCCGCCGGCTACTCAGGTGCGGTTGTCCACCTCCAGCCGCGCCCATGAAAAAAAGAGTCCATTGGCCACCGTTTCCGGGCCTTGTCCGCCGGGGCGGGGGCGCTGCAGCGCCGCCCTCGATCCGAGGGCCCCTTGCCCACCGACCCCGCCAATCTGGATGCCTTCCTGACCGCAGCCCTCATCCAGGACGATCCTGCTCCCCTGCTGCAGCTCGTTGGGCAGGTGTTGCTTGAGCCAGCGCAGGAAGGGCGGGTTCTCTACCTGAGGGACAAGGCGCCGAAGTGGTCCGCCACGGAAAACCTCGGCCGTGAAACCCCGCACCAGACGAGGCTCTGCCGCTGGAACGCGATTCACAAAGCCCAGCAGATCGGCCGCCAGTTTCTTGTGCCGCCGCATGAGTCCTGGGCGGTGCAGGAGGCCGCTCAGGGCCTGATGTCGCTGTGCGAGGCCAAGGACACGCGCCAGTACGGGCTGACGGCCACGGAGACGCTGCGCCAGCACCTGCTGGTGTTGCACATGGCCTACGTGACCCTGCACCACGAGCCGCCGCTGCCGACCAGCGGGTCGCCGAAGAAAAAGAAGGGCGTCGCGCCCCTGCTCCCCGCCTTCCCCGCCAGGGTGGAGCCGCCGGTCGAGGATGCGCCCGTGAGCGTGTCCCGGCGCATGCGCCAGCCCGACGCCAGCCGCCCTTCGTCGGGCAGGTCCTCGCCGACCAAGCCGCGCGTGACCGTGCGGTTCAAGTCGTCGGACAGCATGGGCGCGCTGGAGGTCGAGCGCGACGAGCCGCTTCGGGCGCGCCCGGGGTCCAGCACGCCGCCGTATGCCAAGCGGTACGGTAGCGGAGGTTCGCGCCGCACCAGCGGCGATGCCTCGGTCCCATTCCTTCCCGCCGCCACACCCAGGGACCGGAGCCCGGCCCTTGGGCCGCCCGTCGAGAAGCGTCAGGCCCTCAGTGGAGAGACGCCCACGGCGGACACCCGCGAGCATTGAGCGCTCGTCGGCGGTGCGGTCAGGACGGCAGCGGCAGCGCGGTCTTGTAGCGCACCTGCTTGAGCGCGAAGCCCGAGCGGATTTTTTCCACCTCGGGCATGGGCGAGAGGCGTTCGAGGATGAAGCGCTCCAGCGCGCCGATGTCGGGCACCACCACGCGCAGCAGGTAGTCGGAGTCGCCCGTCATCAGGTAGCACTCCATCACCTCGTCGAGGTCGGCGATGCGCTGCTCGAAACGCGCCAGGGCCTCCTTGCTCTGCGTGGTCAGGCTGATGCTGATGAACACGTTGAGCCCCAAACCCAGGCGCGCCGCGTCGGCCAGGGCCACGTACTGGCGGATCACGCCCGATTGCTCCAGCGCCTTCACGCGCGCCAGGCAGGGCGAGGGCGAGAGGCCTACGCGCTGGGCCAGGGCCACGTTGGACAGGGAGCCGTCGCGTTGCAGCTCGTCGAGAATCCGGCGATCAAGGGCGTCCATGGTGGTTTGTGCCGTCAATTGATGAAATGGCGGCATTATTTTCTGTCTCAGGGACAGGTGGCGAGCTTTTCGGCAGCACATGCCGGGGCTGCGGGGCTAGAGTGCCCCGCCATGAACCCCCACGACCTCATCTCCCAGGACCCGGACCCGCAGGAAACCGCCGAGTGGCAGGAAGCCTTCCTGTCGCTGCTGCAGACCCAGGGGCCCGCGCGCGCCCGCCAGATGCTCGATGGGTTGGTGGCGTTGGCGCGGCGCGAGCGCGTGGGCTGGCGGCCGCGGCTGAACACGCCTTATGTGAACACCATCGCGGCCGAGCAGCAGCCCCCGTTCCCGGGCGACCTCGCCATCGAGGAGCGCCTGGCCTCGCTGATGCGCTGGAACGCCCTGGCCATGGTGGTGCGCGCCAACCAGGCCCATGGCGAGCTGGGCGGGCACATCGCCAGCTACGCCAGCGCGGCCGACCTGTTCGAGACCGGCTTCAACCACTTCTTTCGCGCGCGCAGCGAATCGCACGGCGGCGACCTGGTGTTCTTCCAGCCGCACAGCGCGCCCGGCGTGTACGCGCGCGCCTTTCTCGACGGTCGCCTGAGCGAGCGCGACCTCATGCACTACCGCCAGGAGATCGCCGCGCCCGGCCAGGGGGCGCGCGGGCTGTCCAGCTACCCGCACCCCTGGCTCATGCCCGACTTCTGGCAGTTCCCCACGGGCTCCATGGGCATCGGCCCCATCAGTTCGATCTACCACGCGCGCTTCATGCGCTACCTCGCGCACCGTGGCCTGCTGGACACCGGCGGGCGCACCGTGTGGGGCGTGTTCGGCGACGGCGAGATGGACGAGCCCGAGAGCATGAGCGCGCTCACCCTGGCCGCGCGCGAGACGCTCGACAACCTGGTGTGGGTGGTCAACTGCAACCTGCAGCGGCTGGACGGCCCGGTGCGCGGCAACGATCGCATCATCGACGAGCTGGAGCGCCTGTTCGCGGGCGCGGGCTGGAACGTCATCAAGCTGCTGTGGGGCAGCGACTGGGACGGCCTGTTCGCGCGCGATCCCGGCGGTGCGCTGGCGCAGGCCCTGGGCGACACGGTGGACGGCCAGATGCAGACCTTCGCCGCCAAGGACGGCCGCTTCAACCGCGAGAATTTCTTCGGCCAGAACCCGGCGCTGGCCGCGCTGGTGCAGGGCCTGAGCGACGAGCAGATCGATCGCCTCAAGCGCGGCGGGCACGACCTGGTGAAGATCCACGCCGCCTACGCCGCCGCCGTGGCGCACCGAGGCCAGCCCACGGTGATCCTGGCGCACACCAAGAAGGGCTACGGCATGGGCGCGGCCGGCCAGGGCCGCATGACCACGCACAGCCAGAAGAAGCTCGACGCCGACGAGCTGCTGGCCTTTCGCGACCGCTTCGCGCTACCGCTGAGCGACGAGCAGGCCACGGGCCTGGCCTTCTACAAGCCGGCCGAAGACAGCGCCGAGCTGCGCTACCTGCGCGAACGCCGCGCCGCCCTGGGCGGCGCCCTGCCGCGGCGCGAGACCGCGTGCCAGCCGGTGCCCGTGCCCGCTGTCGAGGCCTATGCGGGCTTTGCGCTGAACGCTGGCGGCAAGGAGATGAGCACCACCATGGCCTTCGTGCGGTTGCTGGGCAACCTGCTCAAGGACAGCGCGCTGGGCCCGCGCATCGTGCCCATCGTGGCCGACGAGGCGCGCACCTTCGGTATGGCCAACCTGTTCAAGCAGGTCGGCATCTACAGCAGCGTGGGCCAGCGCTACGCGCCGGAGGACATCGGCTCGGTGCTGAGCTACCGCGAGGCGCTGGACGGGCAGATCCTGGAGGAGGGCATCAGCGAGGCCGGCGCCATCGCCAGCTGGACGGCCGCGGCCACCAGCTACAGCGTGCACGGCCTGGCCATGCTGCCCTTCTACATCTACTACTCGATGTTCGGCTTCCAGCGCGTGGGCGACGCCATCTGGGCCGCGGCCGACCAGCGCGCGCGCGGCTTCCTGCTGGGCGCCACCTCGGGCCGCACCACCCTGGGCGGCGAGGGCCTGCAGCACCAGGACGGCAGCAGCCACCTGGTGGCCGCGACCATCCCCAACTGCAAGGCCTACGACCCGGCCTTCGCTGGCGAGCTGGCGCTCATCGTCGACGCCGGCCTGCGCGAGATGCTGGTGGCGCAGCGCGACGTTTTCTACTACCTCACGCTGATGAACCAGAACTACGCCCAGCCCGACCTGCCAGCCTCGGCGCGCGAGGGCGTGCTCAAGGGTGGCTACGTCTTCGGCCGCGTCGGGCCGGTGGACGGCGCGCCGCTCACGCTGCTGGGCTCGGGCGCCATCCTCACCGAGGTGCAAGGCGCGGCCGAGCGGCTGGCGCAGCAAGGGTTTTGCGTGCACCTGTGCAGCATCACCAGCTGGAGCGAACTCGCGCGCGAGGCCCAGGCCGCCGAGACCGAGGGGCGAGACGCATGGTTGCACCAGATGCTGGCCGACACCGCCGGCCCGGTGCTGGCCGCCAGCGACTATGTGCGCGCCGTGCCCGAGGCGCTGCGCGCCTGGCTGCCGCCCGGCCGGGCCTACCGCACCCTGGGCACCGACGGCTTCGGCCGCAGCGACACGCGCGCGGCGCTGCGCGCGTTTTTCCAGGTGGACGCGGCCAGCATCGCCGAGGCGGCGCGGCGCGCAGGGGCGGCGGGCTGAAGGCCTTGCGGGTTCAACTGGCCGATCTTGATCTAAGGCAGCGCTTGGCTCACCGGATCGCCGGACGGTGAAGCGGCATTCAAGGCCACGCAGAGCGCCTGGGAGGCCTGGCGCAGTTCGGCGGTGTTGACCACGCCCTTCTTCTGTGCCGCCAAAAGATTCAACACGTTCTTGGCGGCCTCGGCGACCGGGGGGCGCTCTTCGTCTCGGCTCAGGATGGCATACATGGCATCGACGCGCTCGCGTGTCTGCCGATGGGCCTGGGTGTAGTTGACCGGCTTGAACACGTCCCGCAGGGACTGGTAAGCGGACCAGGCATTGGTGGCAAAGTACTCGAGGCCGCCCTTCTTGTACCGGTGGATGTAGATGTAGTTGTTGCGGACCCCATGCTGGAGCACCACGTTGAAGGACGTGGCGGCGGCGGCTGCGGCCCGCCGTTCTTTCTTGCTGGGCGCCCGATTGTCTGGCGGGGGTGTGATGGGCTGGGCCGCGGTGCATTTGTGGTGCCAGCGGTCGGCGGAAGACATTCGGAGCATGGTCGGGACGGGCGTGGTGCCGGGCAGTCAGGAAGGTGCGGACTGAGTGTTCGGACCCGCTGCCGGGTTCCGGGCCTGGCCGAATGGCCGTTGGGCGCGTTGGCCTGTTGGCGATGGCCCATCGCGCACAGCGTCGAACAGGCGCGATGATGCGGGGCCAGCGCCGCCGGCCGGCGTCCCTCGCCACCCATGCCCCTGCAAACCATCCACATCCACACCGCCGCGCCGGCCAAGCCCGCGTGGGGCGCGCCCTGCAATGGCTGCGGCGTGTGCTGCCTGGCCGAGCCCTGCCCCTTGGGACGCGTGATATCGCGCCGTCGCACGGGCGCTTGCGACGCCCTGCGCTGGGACGGTGCGGCGGGCCTCTACCGCTGCGGCGCGATCAGCGACGCGCCAGGGGTGTTGGGCCCGCGCTGGGCCTGGGCAGCGCCGCTGCTGCGGCGCCTGGCGCGGCGCTGGATCGCCGCCGGCGTCGGCTGCGATGCGGCGATCGAGGTGGATCGGCCCGCGGCCAGGGGGCCTTTGGCCTAGCGCCCATCCGACGCCTCTTTTCGCCGCGGGGTCGAGGCGAGGGGGGCCGCGTCCGCGTTCAGCGCGCCAGCAGCACGCCCAGGCCCACCGCCAGCAGCACCGCCACCCCGATCAGCAAGCGCGTGCGCACGCGCAGCAGCTGCACCGCTTCCACCAGGCGCGCGTTCTGCTCGGCCAGCTCGCTCAGGGTCTGGGCGATCTGCTGCTGGGCGGTGGCCTGCTGGTCGATGAGCTGGCGCGCTTCGATCAGACGCTTGTGCAGTTCGCCCAGGCTGGGTGTTTCGGCGGCCGGGTCCAGGGGCGTGCCCACGGGCGGGGGGGCGCTGGGCGCTTTCTGTTTGTCGAGCAGCTTGCGCGCGGCCGCGAGCACCTTGGGCGCGTGTTCGATCACGTCGCCCCAGGGGATGATCTTCAGCGCGGCGATCCAGGGGATGGGCATGGGACTCCTTTCGGCCGGGGCGGGCGTGGGGCCCGGCCGGCGGCCTCAAGGATCGCATGGGGGCTTGTCACCATGCGGCACGCGGGCTCACTGCTCTTCGAGCAGGGGCTCGGGCCGGGTCACCGGGGTGGGCGATGCCGGGTCCGCCGGTGGCGACCCTGGCGTGGCTTGCGGTGTCGGCGGGGGCTGTTTGGCCCGAAGGCTGGGCCGTGGCATGCGCTGCTGCTTCAGCGGGGCTCTGGGGCTGGTCGGCTGAGGCTGGTCGGGCGGGGTGGGGCTGGTGGGCGTCGACTGGGACTTGCTGGTCCGCAGGCCGTCCTCCGGGATGGCCTCGACGTTCGACTTGGGTCGATCCGACTGGGCGGCTGGTGGGGAGGGCTCCCGGGAAGACCCCATGGCCGATGGCCTGTCCCGGCCCACAGGCAAGAGCGGCAGTTGCAGGGCGGGGGCGCTGGCGGGGGTGCGGGGCGATGAGATGGGCTTTTCAGGGGGGAACATGAGGTCTTGAAGCTCAAGGAGCGCCTGCTCCCGTTTCTGCTGCTGTTGCTCCAGGCACGTCTTTCGGATCGGGTTCAGGTTCTGTCGGGCGACCTGCTTGACCGGCAGCCGGGCCACCCGGTTGGTTTTGGGCTTTCTGGGCGTGCCGCCCGTGTTGGGGGGCGAGCCCTCTTCGCTGAGCGAGACCGCCGTTTGTGAGGCGGTGCTGCTCTCCTCGTCATCCGTCGATTGGTGCCGTGGCGATCGGTCCGTGTTCGATCGGGGCGTGTGCGCGGTCGGCTGCCGTGGCGTCGATGCCATTGAGCGCTGGCCGCTTTCCATCCGCTTCAGTTGCCGCAGCAGTTCGGGGGTGCAGGGCAGACCGAACACCTGGGTGCTGTCGCTGGTGCACAGCCTGTCGAGATCCCGGGCCGCTCGTTGGGTGTCGCGCGGCGCCGAAGACAGCTGGAGCCAGAAGGTGGTCAGGTCCTTCAGCTGCGCGGTGGCGCCCTGCTGCTGGGTCTGCTTGAGCTTGCGGGGCTGCGTGGCGCGGATCTGCGGGTCTTCGTGCCGAGAGTCGAACTTGGTGGTGATGTAAGGCTGCGCGGTCCGATCGGACGAGGGGGCGGTGGTCTTCAGGTAGAGCACCCGCGGCTGCTGGTCTTTTTCGGTCTTGGTCACCGCGGCCTCGACCACCTGGCGCAGGGGCGTCACCTGGGCCTGGCCGGGCAGCGCGGCATCGAACTTGTATTGTTTGGGGTTGGAGCGGGGGATCATGGAGAGGGCGCGCGTGGCGCTGCGGAGTGGAAAACCCCTCTCGGTGGCGGCCGCCGCGGCGCGAAATCCTCAAGGACGCCTCTCCGACCGCGGCGCCGCCCGGCCGCTTCGTGCGATCGAAGCGCGAGCTCAGGCCGGCTGGCGCCGCAGCAGGAACACCCCCAGCAGCGCCACGCCCACCAGCAGCGCCGGGAAGCCCAGCGTGGGCGACCACTGCAGCGCCGCCGCGCCCAGCGCGGGCGCGAGCACGCCGCCCAGGGTGTAGCTCATCACCAGCACGGCCGTGCTGTTCACCAGGGTGATGCCCTGTTCGCGCGAGCCGATGTCGATCATCGCCAGCGTGTAGAGGCAGCCGCCCGCGCCGCCCCACACGAAGGCCACGGGCGCGGCCAGCCAGGGCGTGTTCGCGACGAAGGGGATCAGCAGTGTGCCGAGCAGCGTGATCCAGGCGCAGCCGCGCATGAGCAGGAGCCGCGCGGCGCGCTCGTCGCCCCAGCGCTGGCGCGGGTGGTGCGCCAGGCGGTCGGACAGCACGCCGGCGGGCAGCATCATGAGCGCACTGCCCAGCCCGCTGGCCGAGACCAGCAGGGCCGAGACCACCGCGCCCAGGCCCAGGGCCAGGCCATACAGCGGCAGGATGGACGTGAGCCCGCTTTCGAAGAAGCCGCCGACGAAGCCCACCGTCATGATCAGCGGGTGCGCGGTCAGTGCGTGCCACACGCCGCCCAGGCCCACGCGGGCCTCGTGCGCGTCGGCCGCGGGCGGCACGCGCGGGATCAGCAGGCTCCAGGCCAGGCCGATGGCCATGCAGCCGAAGGCCAGCCAGATCGCGGTGTCGCTCTGCGGCCCCACCCAGGCCAGCATCAGCGGGCCGAGCACGAAGGTGACGCCGACCAGGGTTTCGAAGATGCCCACGTAGCGGCCACGCTGGCCGGGCGGCGCGAACTCCGCCACGATGGCCTCGGCCAGTACCCAGCGCAGGCCCGAGGCCATGCCGGCGATGAGCTTGAGCCCGAACCACAGCGGCAGCCAGGACGAGAGCGCGAAGCCCATGGTGGCCAGCGTGGGAATGAGCGCCGACAGCCACAGCGTGGGCCGCCTGCCCAGCGCGCGCGTGACGGACGAGGCGAAGGGCACCATGAGGAAGATGCCGAACCAGCCGCTGGCCGCGAACACGCCGGCCAGGGCGGTGGACTCGCCGCCGTCCTTCAGGCGCAGCAGCAGCAGGGGCGTGAGCATGAAGTAGCCCACGAGCTCGAAGAAGGTGGCGCCAAAGATGGCGACCAGGCCCAGGCGGGCGTGGGCCGGCGGCGCGGCGGGCGCTCGGCCGCCGGCGGGCAGCGGGAGTTCGCTCATGACTGGCCTCTGGCCGCGAGCACGGCCTCGGCCACGTCGGCGAAGCCCTGGCCGCGCTCGCGCGGCGCCACGTAGCGCGGGTGGTGCGCGAGCTGCGCCCAGAAGCGCGCGATGTTGGCCACGCCCACGCTGTGCGGGAAGCGCGCGAACATGGCGGCGTCGTTGGTGGAGTCACCCACGTAGACCCAGTGATCGATCTCGGCGTCGAGGTCGCGCCCCAGGCGCTCGCGCAGGATCCAGCGCGCGCCGCTGAGCTTGTCGTGCGCGCCGATCCAGCCATTGACATGGATGGAACTCACGGTGGCGGTGAGGCCTTCGTCCCGCAGGATGGCGAGCGCGCGCGCAATGTCGGCTTCGCCCAGGTGCGCGTGCTCGCTGTGGTCGATGGCGATGTCGGTTTCGCGGCCCGCGCTGTCGGTGGCCAGGGTCGCCTGAGGCAGCTCGCGCAGCACGCGAGCGGCGGCGGCCCGCAGGCGGGTGAGGTTCGCGGCGCGGGTGGCCGCGTCCTGCGCATAGGCCTTGTGCAGGCGCCCGCCGTCGTTCCACAGCGCCACGGCGCCGTTCTCGGCCACGATGGCGTCGATCGGCCAGCTCAGCGCGAAGGGTTCGCTCCAGCCGGCCGGGCGGCCGGTGACGGCGAACACCGGCAGGCCGGCCGCGCGCAGGCGGTGCAGCGCCGCCCCCGCCTCGGGCGCCAGCGCGCCCTCGGCCGTGAGGGTGTCGTCGATGTCGGTGAGCACGCCATGGATGCGCGCGCGCTCGTGCGGGGGCCAGTCGGCCAGCGGGGTGGGTTGCATGGAGGGGCGGCAGTTTCTCACAGGGGCCGCACCAGCGTGGTGCCACTGGGAGGGGATATCCCCACGCCAGAAAAGAGGCCGGGTAGAATCGCGCCCCATCCGAGGAGCGTTGCAGCGCCCCACCCGCACCGAGCGGGCCGCGGGCGTGAGGCTCGGACCCTTCAACCGGCAACCACGCTCATCCACTGCACGTGCGATGGGTTCCTTCATCTCCCTTCCTGTGCGGTGGCTTTCAACGTTTTGGAGCGCCACATGAATGCACGAATCAACCCCGCCGCCGACTGCGTGATCGCCGACATCGGCCTGGCCGACTGGGGCCGCAAAGAGATCAAGATCGCCGAGACCGAGATGCCCGGCCTCATGGCCATCCGCGAGGAGTACGCGGCCAAGCAGCCGCTCAAAGGCGCGCGCATCACCGGCTCGCTGCACATGACCATCCAGACCGCGGTGCTCATCGAGACGCTGCAAGCCCTGGGCGCGCAGGTGCGCTGGGCCTCGTGCAACATCTTCTCCACCCAGGACCACGCGGCCGCCGCCATCGCCGCCGCCGGCACGCCGGTCTTCGCCGTCAAGGGCGAGACCCTGGTCGACTACTGGGACTACACGCACCGCATCTTCGACTTCGGCGCCAAGGGCACGGAAGGCGAAGGCCCCAACATGATCCTGGACGACGGCGGCGATGCCACGCTGCTCATGCACCTGGGCAAGCAGGCCGAGAAAGACCCCTCGGTGCTGGCCAAGCCCGGCAGCGAGGAAGAACGCATCCTGTTCGCGGCCATCAAGGCCAAGCTGGCCGAGGACGCCACCTGGTACAGCCGCAAGAGCGCGCAGATCATCGGCGTGACCGAGGAGACCACCACCGGCGTGCACCGCCTGAAGGAAATGTCGGCCAAGGGCTCGCTGATGTTCCGCGCCATCAACGTCAACGACTCGGTCACCAAGAGCAAATTCGACAACCTCTACGGCTGCCGCGAATCGCTGGTGGACGGCATCAAGCGCGCCACCGACGTGATGATCGCCGGCAAGGTGGCCGTGGTGGCTGGCTACGGCGACGTGGGCAAGGGCTCGGCCCAGGCGCTGCGCGCGCTGAGCGCCCAGGTGTGGGTGACCGAGATCGACCCCATCAACGCCCTGCAGGCCGCGATGGAAGGCTACCGCGTGGTGACCATGGAATACGCCGCCGACAAGGCCGACATCTTCGTCACCACCACCGGCAACCGCGACGTCATCACCTTCGAGCACATGGCCGCCATGAAGGACCAGGCCATCGTCTGCAACATCGGTCACTTCGACAACGAGATCCAGGTCGCCAAGCTGGAAGAGAAGTGCCAGTGGGAAGAGATCAAGCCCCAGGTGGATCACGTGATCTTCCCGGACGGCAAGAAGATCATCCTGCTCGCCAAGGGCCGGCTGGTGAACCTGGGCTGCGGCACCGGCCACCCCAGCTTCGTGATGTCTTCCAGCTTCGCGAACCAGACCATCGCACAGATCGAGCTGTTCACGCACCCCGAGGGCTACGACGTGGGCAAGGTCTACGTGCTGCCCAAGCACCTGGACGAGAAGGTGGCGCGTCTGCACCTGAAGAAGGTCGGCGCCCAGTTGACCGAGCTGAGCGACGAGCAGGCCGCCTACATCGGCGTGCCCAAGCAAGGCCCGTACAAGCCGGACACGTACCGGTATTGATCACCCCCGCCGCGCTTCGCGCGACCCCCTTCCGGGGGCGATGCCTGCGGCCCGGCCAAGCCGGTTCCGCGGCATCCTCGGTTCGGGTCTTGGCGCTCCACCGTGCGTGCTGATCAACTTCTCGTCGAGCGTGGTCTGGCGGCGTCGCGCTCGCAGGCGCAGCGGCTGATCGCGGCCGGTGTGCGCTGGCGCGCCGGCGGCGGCTGGCGGCCCGTGGCCAAGAACGGCGACGAGTTGCCCGCGGACGCCCAGGTCGAACTGCTGGACGCGGCCGAGGCGCGTTATGTCTCGCGCGGCGGACTGAAGCTGGAGGGTGCGCTGGCGCACACCGGCGTCGAGCCGCGTGGCCTGCGCGCGCTCGACGTGGGCCAGAGCACCGGCGGCTTCACCGACTGCCTGCTGCAGCGCGGCGCGGCCCAGGTGGTGGGTGTGGACGTGGGCAGCGGCCAGCTCAACACCCGTCTGCGCGGGGATGCGCGGGTGATCGCCATCGAGCACTGCAACGCGCGCGAATTGACGGCCCAGCGCCTGCGCGAGGCCGGGGCCGAGCCGCCCTTCGACCTGATCGTCGGCGACCTGTCCTTCATCTCGCAGACGCTGGTGTGGCCCGCGCTGGCGCCGCTGCTCAAGCCCGGCGGCCACGGCCTGGTGCTCGTGAAGCCGCAGTTCGAGCTGCAGCCCGAAGACATCGGCAAGGGCGGCCTGGTGAAGGACGCCGCGTCGTACGCGCGGGTGCGCGAGCGCATCACGACCGCGCTGCAAGGCCTGGGCCTTGAGCCGCTCGACTATTTCGACAGCCCCATCGCCGGTGGCGATGGCAACCGCGAATTCTTCGTCTTCATTCGGAAACCGGCATGAACCTGCCCATCAGCTTCGAATTCTTCCCGCCCAAGACGCCCGAGGGCGCGCAGAAGCTGCGCGCCGTGCGCCAGCAGCTCTACGCGCGCGCGCCGCTGTTCTGCTCCGTCACCTACGGCGCTGGCGGCTCCACGCAGGAGGGCACCTTCGGCACCGTGCGCGAGATCCTCGCCGAGGGCGTGGACGCGGCCTCGCACTTCTCGTGCATCGGCGCCACGCGCGCCGGCGTGCGCGAGCAGCTGGCGCAGCTCAAGGCCATGGGCGTCAAGCGCCTGGTGGCGCTGCGCGGCGACCTGCCCAGCGGCTATGGACTGGGTGGCGAGTTCCACTACGCGAGCGACCTCGTGGCCTTCATCCGCGCCGAAACCGGCGAGGACTTCCACCTGGAGGTGGCGGCCTATCCCGAGGTGCACCCGCAGGCCCGCTCGCCCGAGGCCGACCTCAAGGCCTACGCGACCAAGGTCCGCGCCGGCGCGCATTCGGCGATCACGCAGTACTTCTACAGCGCCGACGCGTACTTCCGTTTCGTCGAGGAGGCGCGCGCCCTGGGCGCCGACATCCCGGTGGTGCCCGGCATCATGCCCATCACCAGTTCCACGCAGCTGATGCGCTTCTCGGACGCCTGCGGGGCCGAGATCCCGCGCTGGATCCGACTGCGGCTGCAGGCCTATGGCGACGACACGGCCTCGATCAAGTCCTTCGGCCTCGACGTGGTCACGTCGTTGTGTGAGCAATTGCTTCGCGGCGGGGTGCCGGGCCTGCACTTCTACACGATGAACCAGAGCGCGGCGACGTTGGAGATCCTGCGCCGCCTCGACACCCGCTGATCACCGCTTGACCCGCATGACGCCCACCCGCCTTGCCGCCCTGGCCCTGCTCGCCGTCGCCCTCGTGGGCTGCGCGAGCCGCGGCGGGCCGCCGGGCGAGGACTGGGGCGCGGACGCGCCGTCGGGTGGCGGTCCGGCCGCGCACGAGGCGCGCGAGATCGGGCGCGGCAACGCCTCGTGGTACGGCGAGCCGCACCATGGCCGGCGCACCGCGAACGGCGAGGTCTTCGACATGAACGAACTCACCGCCGCGCACAAGACCCTGCCGTTCGGCACGCGCGTGCGCGTGGAGAACCTGGCCACGGGGCAGGCGGTGGTGGTGCGCATCAACGACCGCGGGCCGTTCGCGCCGGGGCGCGTGATCGACCTCAGCCGCGCCGCGGCCGAGCGCATCGGCCTCATCCGCGCGGGCGTGGCGCCCGTGGTGCTCTACACCGATTGAGCGGGCCGGCGGTGGCCGCTCAGCGCTCGTCGTAGCTGACGACGACCCGGTCGGTGGTGGGGCGGGCCTGGCAGCTCAGCACGAAGCCCTGTTCGGTTTCCCAGGGCTCCAGCGTGAAGTTCTTTTCCATCTCCACCTGGCCTTCCACGACCTTGGCGCGGCAGGTGCAGCACACGCCGCCGCGGCACGACCAGGGCAGGTCCAGGCCGGCCTCCAGCGCCACGTCGAGCACGCGCTGGTCGCGGCCCATGCGCAGTTCGTGCGGTTTGCCGTCGAGCACCACGGTCAGGGCCACCTCGCCCTCGGCCTGGGGCGCGCGGCCCAGCTGCACGCGCTCGCGCTCGCCGCGCGGCAGGGCCTCCAGCGTGGGCGAGGTGAAGCGCTCGGTGTGGATGCGCTCGGGCTTCACGCCGGCGCCCAGCAGGGCCTGCTCGGTGGCCTCGATCATGGCTTCGGGGCCGCAGACGAAGACCTCGTCCATGCTGGGCACGGGCAGCAGGGCGGCGATGAGGGCGCGCACCTTGTCGCCGTCGATGCGGCCTTCGAGCAGCGGTACCTCCTGCGCCTGGCGCGAGAGGATGTGGATCAGCGTGAGCCGGTCGCGGTAGCGGTCCTTCAGGTCTTGCAGGGCCTCGTTGAACATCACGCTGGCCATGCGCCGGTTGCCATAGACCAGCGTGAACTTGGCGGTGGGCGATTCCTCCAGCGTGCTCGTCATGATGGACAGGATGGGCGTGATGCCCGAGCCCGCCGCGAAGCCCACGCGGTGCAGGGCGCGCGGGCGGTGCACGGTGAAGCGGCCGTCGGGCGGCATGGCCTGCAGCGTGTCGCCGGCCTTGAGCTGCGTGGCGGCCCAGTGGCTGAATACGCCGCCGTCCACCGGGCGGATGCCCAACGTGAGCTCGCCCTTGCGGGTGTACAGGCTGCGTGGGCTGCTGATGGAGTAGCTGCGCCGCACGTCCTGGCCGTCGATGAGCGCCCGCACCGTGAGGAACTGGCCGGGCTCGAAGGCGAAGGCGCCGCGCCGCTCGGCGGGCACGGTCAGGGTGACGGCCACCGAGCCCGCGGCCTCGGGGCTCACGCGTGCGACGGGCAGCTCGACGAATCCGCGGGGACTGGTGCTCATGGTCAGTAGGGCTTGAAGAGGTCGAAGGGTTCGAGGCAGTCCAGGCAGCGGTAAAGCGCCTTGCACGCGGTCGAGCCGAAGGGCGAGGTTTGTGTGGTGTGGGTGGAGCCGCAGCGCGGGCAGGGCACGGGCTGGCTGGCGGCGCGGCGCGCGAAGCCCACCACCTGGGCGCCGGCCTGCGCCGCGCGGCCATTGGGTGGCGCGATGCCGTAGGCGCGCAGCTTCTCGCGCGCGGCGGGCGCCATCCAGTCGGTGGTCCAGGCGGGCGAGAGCTGCGTCACCACGCGCGCGGCGATACCGCTGTCGCGCAGCGCGGCGCGGATGTCGTCCTCGATCTGCCCCATGGCGGGGCAGCCGCTGTAGGTGGGCGTGATGACGACCTCGGCCACGCCGTCCCCGCCCAGGCGCACCTCGCGCAGGATGCCCAGCTCGGCCAGGCTCACCACGGGGATCTCGGGGTCGCTCAGGTGCGCGATGGCCGCGCGCACGGCGTCCAGCGA
>NZ_MKSS01000117.1:0-16021 GCF_001897365.1 Hydrogenophaga sp. 70-12 | reverse complement strand
CGCAGGGCGTCGCCGAGGCGCTGGACGCGGTGCTGGCGCCACTGCGGCTGAGCGTGGCCCAACTCAAAGCCAGCGAGCGCTATGCCGAAGACGTCTTCTGAAGCGGCTGTGACGGGCAGGCACACCACCCTGCACGGCCCGACCATGGGCACGCGCTGGTCGGCCACGCTCGACACCGACAACACCCTGGACCTGGCGGCCTTGCGCCTGGACCTTGCGGCTGCCGTGGCGCAGGTAGACGAACAGATGTCGCCCTGGAAGCCGGACAGCGACCTCATGCGCCTGAACCGCGCGCCTGTGGGCCGCTGGGTGGACCTGCCCGCTGAAATGCTGGAGGTGCTGGACTGCGCGCTCGATGTCCAGGGCCTGAGTGCGGGTGCGTTCGATCCCTGCGTGGGGGACCTGGTCGACGCCTGGGGCTTCGGCGCGGTGCGCGACGCACCCGACGCGGATGCCATCCGCGCCGCGCGCCAGCCCAGGCCGCCCACGGCGCACGCAGGCCTTGAGCTGGAACGGTCCGCCGGCCGTGCCCGAAAGAGCACGCCCCTCCAGCTCGACCTGTGCGGCATTGCCAAAGGCTACGCGGTGGACCGCATGGTCGCGGTGCTGCAACAGCACGGCGTGCGGCACGCACTGGCCGCGCTGGACGGCGAGCTGCGCGCCCTGGGTCGCCAGGCCGGCGGCGCGCCCTGGGCCGTGGCGCTCGAACGCCCCGAGGTGGGGCTGCGCACGGTGCACGGTGTCATCGAGCTGGAAGACCTGGCGGTGGCCACCTCGGGCGACTATCGGCGCTTCCTGCGGGTGGGCGATGCGCGCCTGGCCCACACCATGGACCCGCGCCGCCGGGCGCCGGTGAACAACGCGGTGGCGTCGGTCACCGTGCTGGCGCGTACTGGCATGCACGCAGACGCCTGGGCCACGGCCTTGCTGGTGGCGGGTCCCGACGACGGTCTGGCCATGGCACAACGCATGGGACTGGATGCGCTGTTCCTGCTGCGCAGGGCAGAAGGCTTGGTGGCGCTGGGGCTGGGCCGGTTGGGCGAATCCGCAGAGCCGGCCAACGGATGACCTTCGAGCGCGCCCCGCGGGGATGACGCCAGGGCCCGGTGCCGCCAGAATGCCCCTTCGCCCGAACCCATCAAGGAGGCTTCCCGCATGGCAACCCAGCAACTGCACCGTGGCCGGCTCATCGACCACATCCAGCTCGTGGTGCGCGACCTCGCGGCCTCGCAGCGCTTCTACACCGCCGTCCTCGACACCCTGGGCATTCCCATCGGCGGCAGCGACGACAGCTACTTCTGGGCCGATGAGCTCTTCGTCTCCACCGCCGACAGCATCGCCGCGCAAGGCCATCTCACCGGCCGCCACCACCTGGCCTTCCAGGCCGCCAGCCGCGCGGCGGTGGACGCCTTTCACAAGGCCGCCCTGGCCCATGGCGGGCGCGACAACGGCGCCCCTGGCGAGCGCCCCTACCACCCGGGCTACTACGCGGCTTTTGTGCTCGACCCGGACGGCAACAACATCGAGGCCGTGTACCACGGCGAGGCCGAGCGCAGCGCGGCCTCGGTCAGCATCCGCTTCTGAAGCCGGCCCCGCTCGCCCGGTTTCAGCGCGCCGGGCGGGCCTCGCCGCGCCAGGCCTTCTCGATCGCCGCGACGTCGATCTTGCGCATGGTCATCATGGCGTCGAAGGCGCGCTTGGCGGCCGCGCGGTCGGGGTCGTTGACGGCCTCGGTCAGCACCCGCGGCGTGATCTGCCAGGACACGCCCCATTTGTCCTTGCACCAGCCGCATTCGCTTTCCTGGCCGCCGTTGTTCACGATGGCGTTCCACAGGCGGTCGGTCTCGGCCTGGTCGTCGGTGGCCACCTGGAATGAGAAGGCCTCGCTCTGCTGGAAGGCGGGGCCGCCGTTGAGGCCCAGGCAGGGAATGCCCAGCACGGTGAACTCGACGGTGAGGACATTGCCCGCCTGGCCCGACGGGTAGTCGCCGGGCGCGTGCATCACGCGGCCCACCGCGCTGTCGGGAAAGGTCGCGGCATAGAAGCGCGCGGCGTCGAGCGCGTCGCGCTCGTACCAGAGGCAGATGGTGTTCTTGGCGGGCATTCAGCGTCTCCTGATGCTGTGAGCGGGCACGCCCCGCACGGCGTTGCGGGGCCCAGCTTACAGGGCCCGCGACTTGACGCCCATCAACCCGCCTCGGCGATCCCCGCCTGCGCGCGCACGGCGGTGCGGTTCGTTGACGCGCGTCAGATTGGCGGGTGCACGCCCACCTAGAGTGGCACACGGCAGGAAAGACATCCCGGCCCCACCCATCCACCCCAGGAGGCACCATGCCCACCCGACGCACCGTTTCCGTTTCGCTGCTGGCCGTCACCGCGACGGCGTCCATTCTTCTGGCCACCGGTTGCGCCAGCGCGCCGCCCGTGGCGGACAGGATGGTGGTCGACCCCATGGGCACCGTCACCACCTACCACCGCAAGAGCTCGGGCAGCCTGGGCAACTTTGACGGCACGGTGGTGTGGACCCATGCGCCAGCCACCTGGCAGGGCCAACCCGTGGTGGCCTTCGGCTCGCCACAGGCGGGGGTGGGTCTGTACGACCCGGTCAGCTTCGATCAGCTGGCCACCCTGCGGCCCGACGGCACACCGCTGATGGCGTTCAACCCGCCCATTGGCTACCGGTGGCCATTGGAGGTCGGCAAGACCTGGACGTCCAGCCACGAGCTGACCCTCTTTGCCACGGGCGGCAAGATGAAGAACACCATCCAGTGGAAGGTGCTGTCCTATGGCGACGTCACCGTGCCCGCCGGCACCTTCAAGGCGTGGCAGTTGCAGTGGACCGACAGCTTCGGCGAGGTCGAGACGCGCTGGAGCGCGCCCCAGGACGGTCTGGCCACCATCAAACGCCATGTGGAGCGGCCGGCCACCCATCCGCAAGGGGCGGGTGTGCTCGACGCCGAACTGCTGTCGCGCGTACGGCCCGCGAAATGAGCGCAACGCACGCATGAAAAAAGCCGGCCCGAGGGCCGGCTTTTGCTGCGGCAGGCGGCTTACTTGCCGCCGCGCGCCTTGGCCACGGCGGCCTGGGTTTCTTTCCACAGGTCTTCGCCCACGTTGCTGGCGATGCCGGCGTTCACCGCGCTGAGCTTCTCGCGCATGCGGTTGGCCTCGGCCGGGCTGAGCTGGTTGATCTGCATGCCCTTGCCCTTGAGCTCGGCCAGGGCCTTGTCGGCCTCGGCGCGCGTGTCCTTGCGCTCGAAGTCGCGGCTCACTTTGGCGGCGTCCGCCAGCACCTTGCGCTCGGCCGCGCTCAGCTGGTCCCACCACTTCTTGCTCACGGTCACGATCCAGGGGCTGTAGACGTGGTTGGTCACGGTGAGGTACTTCTGCACCTCGTAGAACTTGCTGGAGAGGATGGTGTTGTACGGGTTCTCCTGGCCGTCCACGGTCTTGGTTTCCAGCGCGGTGAACAGCTCGGAGAACGGCAGCGGCACGGCGTTGGCGCCCAGGGTCTTGAAGCTGTCGATGAAGACGTTGTTCTGCATCACGCGCAGCTTGATGCCGTCCAGGTCTTCCAGCTTGGCCACGGCGTGCTTGTTGTTGGTGAGGTTGCGAAAGCCGTTCTCCCAGTAGGCCAGGCCCACCAGGCCCTTCTCCTGCAGCTTGTCCATCACCTTCTGGCCCACCGGGCCGTCGAGCACGGCGTCGGCTTCCTGGGCGTTGTTGAACAGGAAGGGCGTGTCCCAGATGGCCATTTCCTTGGTGATGCCCACCAGCGTGGCGGTGGAGCCCACCATCATTTCCTGCGCGCCGCCGATGAGGGCCTGCTGCATCTGCACGTCCGAGCCCAGCGCGGCGGCGCCGATGGCGCGCACGCGCATCTTGCCGCCCGAGGCCTTCTCCACCTCTTGCGCGAACAGCTTGACCGCGCGGCCCTGGTTGGAGTCTTCGTTGAGGCCGTAGCCGAAGCGGATGATGCGCGGCTTGAAGTCCTGCGCGTGGGCCAGGCCGCCGGCCACGGTGGCCAGGGCCACCGACAGCGTGATGGCGAGTTGCTTGAATTTCATGGTCATCTCCTGGGTTGTTGGCGGCGTGCGCCGTCGGGTGAAAACGGGAAGGGGTTCAGAACATCCACTTGAGTGGCTGCAACACGATCGCGGGGAAGCCGATCAGCAAGGCCAACATGGCGACATAGACCAGCAGGAAGGGCATCACCCCGCGGATCACCGGCTCCATGCGCAGGCCGCCCACGCCGGCCACCACGTTGAGCACCGTGCCCACGGGCGGCGTGAGCAGGCCCAGGCAGCCGATGAAGATGAAGACGAAGCCGAAGTACACCGGGTCGATGCCGGCCTTGGCGGCGAGCGGCGCGAGCACCGGCGCCAGGATCAGGATGGTGGGCGTGAGGTCCATCACCATGCCCACGGCGAGCAGGAACACGGCCACCACCGCCATGAAGAGGTAGGGGTTCTGCAGCAGGGGGCCCATCACGCCGGCCAGTTCGTTGGGCAGGTCGGCCAGGGTGATCATGTAGCTGGCCGCCGTGGCGGCGCCGCACAGGAACATCACCACGCCGGTGGTGCGGGCGGCGTCCACGAACACGCGGTACAGGCCCGCCACGCTGAGCTCGCGGTACACGAACATGGCCACGATGAGCGCGTACACGGCCGCCACCACCGCCGCCTCGGTGGGCGTGAACAGGCCCAGCCGAAGGCCGCCGATGATGATCACCGGCATGAACAGCGCCCAGATGCTGGAGCTCAGCACCGCGCGACGCTGCGCCCAGCTGGTCTTCTCGGCCACGGGCAGCTGTTCCTTGCGCGAGACGCGGCGCCACACCAGGACCAGGCTCACCGCCATCAGCAGGCCAGGCACGATGCCCGCGAGGAACAGCTTGCTGATCGAGGTGTTGGTGGTCACGCCGTAAATCACCATGGGCATGGACGGCGGGATGATGGGCGCGATGATGCCGCCCGAGGCGATGAGGCCGGCGCTGGTGCCCTCGGGGTAGCGCTGCTGGCGCATCATGGGCAGCAGCAGCGTGGCCAGCGCGGCGGTGTCGGCGATGGCCGAGCCGCTCATCGAGGCCAGCATGACGGAGGCCGCGATCGCCACGTAACCCAGGCCGCCCGGGATGTGCCCCACGAAGGCGCGGGCCAGGTCGATGATGCGCCGGCTCAGGCCGCCGGCGTTCATGAGCTCGCCAGCCAGGATGAAGAAGGGCACGGCGAGCAGGGGGAAGCTGTCGAAGCCGGCCTGCACGTTCTGCGCCAGCAGCTGGGCGTCGAAGAAGTCGAGCTGCACCATCAGCGCCAGCGCCGTGAGCATGAGCGCGAAGGCGATGGGCACGCCCACCGTCATGGCGGCGAACAGCACCAGCAGGAAGAGCGCGATGGTCATGCGGCACCTCCTTCGCGCCCGCCGCGCAGCTCGTTCACGGCCTGCAGCGCCAGCAGCAGGGCCATGCACACGCCCATCACGAAGATGGCGCCCGCCGCCAGCGACAGCGGGTAGTTCATCACCGGGCTGCGGCTGTTCATGCCCACCACCACCTGGGCCCAGGCGCCGGCGATGAGGTAGTACAGCGACAGGCCGATGAGCGCGCGCGTGAGCCAGCGCAGGGCCGCCGCGGGCTTGCCGCTCAGGCGCGTGGTCACCAGATCGAAGCCCAGGTGCTTGCCCTCGGCGAAGGTCAGCGTGGCCGCGACGGAGACCAGCCAGACGAACAGCAGGCGGGACAGCTCCTCGGACACCACCCAGCCCGTGCCCCACACGTAGCGCAGCACCACGTTGCCGAACACCGCCACCACCATGCCCAGCAGACACAGGGCCAGCAGGCCCTCGGCCAGGTGCTTGATCGCGTTCAGGGCTTTCATGCGCGCACCTCCTCGTCCGGCGCGGGCACGGCGCGCACCCAGTCCGCCACGGCGTTCACGAGTTCGGGCAGCGGGCGCATGGCATCCAGCGCCAGCACGCCGGGCTCCAGCGAAGGATCTTCCAGCGCCTCGAACTGGCTGTCGACCAGGCTCACCGGGAACAGGTGGCCGGGGCGCGTGGCCACGCGATCGCGCGCCTGCTCGCGGCTCAGTTGCAGGAACACGAAGCGCAGGCCCGGGGCCGCGGCGCGCAGGCGCTCGCGGTAGCGGCGCTTGAGCGAGGAGCAGGTGAGCACCACGCCGTCGGCGCGCGCGGCGAGCTGGGCGGCCAGGGTGTCGAGCCAGGCGGCGCGGTCCTCGTCGCTGAGGGCGATGCCGCCGCGCATCTTGGCCAGGTTGGCGGGCGGGTGGAAATCGTCGCCCTCCAGCAGCGGCAGGCCCAGCGCGGCAGCGCTTTGCTGGCCGAGGCTGGATTTGCCGCAACCGGCCACGCCCATGACGACGAGGCGGGTGGGAACAGGGTTCAAAGCCATTTGGTAGCGCTGTCCAATGAATCCGAAAGAAACGGCCCTGGGAACAGGACCGTCTGCGGGTGTCGCGTTCACTCGGGGATCGCTCTGAACTGTGTGATGATCAGGGCGAATCCGGATGCGAAGGCCGCTATGGTAGCGCTATCCTATTGCCGATCCGCACCACCCATCGACAGGGAAAACCCTTGCCCCCCACCCCGCCGCCGACCGAACGCCGCCGCCGCCCCAGCGGGCGCATCACCTTGCAGGACGTGGCCCGCGAGGCCGAGGTCAGCCCCATCACCGCCTCGCGCGCGCTGCGCGGCGAGCGCGGTGTGGCCGCCGAGCTGGTGGAGCGCGTGAAGACCGCCGCCGATCGCCTGGGCTACGTGCCCGACCCGGCCGCGCGCGCCCTGGCCTCGGCGCGCGGCACCCAGGTGCCGGTGCTGGTGCCGCTGCTGTCCAACGCCCTGTTCGTGGACGTGATCGAGGCCGTGCACCGCGTGCTGCTGCCGCACGGCTACCAGCCGCTGATCGGCGTGACGCACTACGACCCAATGGAGGAAGAGCAGCTGCTGCGCAGCTACCTCGCGCAGCGCCCGGCCGGCGTGCTGCTCACCGGCTTCGACCGCACCGAGGCCGCGCGCCAGATGGTGGCGGCCAGCGGCATGCCCTGCGTGTACCTGATGGAGCTGACCGAGGCGCCCGGCGTGCACTGCGTGGGCTTCTCGCAGCAGGACGCGGGCCACGCCATCACCCAGCACCTGCTGGACCGGGGGCGCCGGCGCATCGCCTTCGTGGCCGCGCAGCTGGACCCGCGCGTGCTGCAGCGCGCCGAGGGCTACCGCCGCTGCCTGCGCGCGGCCGGCCTGTACGACGCCCGGCTCGAACTGCTGAGCCCCCAGCCCTCGTCCATGCGCCTGGGCGGCGAGCTGCTGGAGGACCTGCTGCGCACCCGGCCCGAGGTGGACGCGGTCTTCTTCTGCAACGACGACCTGGCGCAGGGCGGCCTGCTCGCGGCCTTGCGCCTGGGCGTGAGCGTGCCGCAGCGGCTGGCCGTGGCCGGCTTCAACGACCTGTCGGGCAGCGACCAGATGCTGCCGCCGCTGACCACCGTGCGCACGCCGCGCCGCGCCATCGGCGAGACGGGCGCGCGCATGCTGCTGTCGCTGCTGCGCGGGGAGGCGGTGCCCACCAACAGCGCCGACCTGGGGTTCGAGCTGGTGGTGCGCGGCAGCAGCTGAACCCGGCGCGGCCCGGCGGCCTTGTTACAGCTCGCAACCAGTGCCGCTGGCCGCCTTAACCCGTCTTAACCTGGGCATTGGACAATTCCGGCCCATGTTTTCGACCCTCCCCCGCCGGGCGACGCTCGCCCTGGCGCTCGTCGCCGCGATCGCCGCCGCGCTGCCAGCCAGCGCCCCCGCCTTCGAACTCCCCTCGCTCGACCCCATCGTCCACTACCAGCCCAAGCTGCCCCTGCAGGTGCTGACGGCCGATGGCGAAGAGATCGCGCAGTTCGGCGCCGAGCGGCGCGAGTACGTGCCGCTGGAGCGCATCCCCCTGCAGCTGCAGCAGGCCGTGCTGTCGGTGGAAGACGCGCGCTTTCGCGAGCATTCCGGCGTGGATCCCAAGGGCATGGCGCGCGCGCTGGTGGCCGCCATCACCGGCGGGCGCAAGCAGGGCGCCTCCACCATCACGCAGCAACTGGTGCGCACCATGCTGCTCACGCGCCAGTTCTCGGCCGAGCGCAAGGCCAAGGAGATCTGGCTGGCGCTCAAGCTGGAGAACGAGCTCTCCAAGGACCGCATCCTGGAGATCTACCTCAACGAGATCTTCCTGGGCCAGCGCGCCTACGGCTTCGCCGCCGCCGCACAAACCTACTTCGGCAAACCGCTGGACAAGCTCACGCTGGCCGAGAACGCCATGCTCGCGGGCCTGCCGCAGAACCCGTACTACGCCAACCCGGTGGCCAACCTGGAGCGCGCCACGCAGCGCCAGCGCGTGGTGCTGGAGCGCATGCGCGCCACCGACGCCATCACCGACGAACAGCTGGCCCAGGCCAAGGCCGAAAAGCTGCGCCTGCGCACGCCCGGCCAGCGCAGCGTGCACGCGGCGCACGTGGCCGAGATGGCGCGGCAGGCGGTGGTGGAGCGCTTCGGCACCGAGGCCTATTCCAAGGGCCTGCGGGTGACCACCTCGCTGCTGGCGGCCGATCAGCGCGCGGCACACGCGGCCGTGCAGCGCGGCGTGCTGGCCTTCGACCGGCGCGGCGCCTGGCGCGGGCCGGAAGACAAGGAAACCCTGCCCGCCGGCAATGGCGCCGAGCTGGAACGCGCCGCCGCCGAGGCCCTGAAGGACCACCGCGACGACGAGACCCTGCGCGTGGGCATCGTGCTCGAGGCCAGCCCCAAGGCCCTGCGGGTGCAGCTCGCCAACGGCGAACGCATCAGCGTGCAAGGCGAGGGCCTGCGCTGGGCGCAGCGCGGGCTCGACGCCAAGGCCAAGGCACCCCTCAAGATCGAACGCGGCGCCATCGTGCGTGTGGTGAGCACCGGCAAGACCAAGGACAGGAAGGGCGATGTCTGGGCCATTTCGCAATGGCCCGAGGCGGAGGCCGCGCTCGTCTCCATGGACCCGCGCACCGGCCGCATCCGCGCGCTGGTGGGCGGCTTCGACTTCACGCGCCAGCCCTTCAACCACGTGACGCAGGGCTGGCGCCAGCCGGGCTCGGCGCTCAAGCCGCTGCTGTACTCGGCCGCGCTGGAGTCGCGCGTGATGCCGGCCACGGTGGTGGACGACCTGCCCTTCACCGCCGCCAATGGCTGGAGCCCGTCCAACAGCAACGGCCAGCACCAGGGGCCGATCAGCGTGCGCGAGGCGCTGGCGCGCTCCAGCAACCTGGCCAGCGTGCGCGTGCTGCAGCACACCGGCACGCCGGCCGCGCGCGAGTGGCTCGCCCGCTTCGGACTGGACCCCGCGCGCCAGCCCGACGACCTGACCCTGGCCCTGGGCACCGGCAGCGTCACGCCGCTGCAGATGGCGCAGGCCTACGCCACGCTGGCCAATGGCGGCTGGCGCGTCTCGCCGGTGGTGATCGAGAAGATCACCGACGCGCAGGGCAAGCTGCTGTTCGAGGCGCCCCCCGCCGCGCCACTGGCCGAAGAAGACCGCGCCATCCCGGCGCGCAACGCCTACGTGATGGGCAGCCTGCTCAACGAGGTGACGCGCAGCGGCACCGCCGCGCGCGCGCAGGCCGTGCTCAAGCGCACCGACGTCTATGGCAAGACCGGCACCACCAACGACGCGGTGGACGCCTGGTTCGCGGGCTACCAGCCCACGCTGGCCGCCACCGTGTGGGTGGGCTACGACCAACCGCGCAGCCTGGGCCGCAGCGAATCGGGCGGGCGCGCGGCGCTGCCGATCTGGATCGACTACATGGGCGCGGCGCTCAAGGGCCAGCCGGTGGTGCCGGTGCCCGCGCCGCCCGAGGGACTGGTGCGCGAAGGCGATGACTGGCTGTACGCCGAGTGGCGCGACGGCGGCTGGGTGTCGCAGATCTCGGACACCGCCGGCACCCAGTACAAGACGAACTTCGGCGGCGAGATCGGCAAGCTCTTCGATTCCATCGGCAACTGGCTGCGCAGCGGCACGCGGCCGACGCCGCCCGGCGAGTGAGACCGGCCGCGGCCCCGCCACCGGGGCCTTGGCCGCTCAGCCAACGGTCGTGGCCTCGTCCAACAGGCGCCAGAGGTCGGGGTCTTCCCTCGCGTCACACAGCTGCAGGAACACCGCCAGCACCAGGTCGGGGTCGATCTCTTCCATCGGCCCCGTGAGCAGTTCGCGCAGGGTGGACGGGTCGAGCAGCCCCAGGCGCATCACCCGCACGATCTCCTGCGCATGGATTTCGCTGCGGTGCCCGATGGCCGCGCGGCGCGTGGCGAAGGACACCCCGCTCAGCGACACCTGATCGCTCATGGGCAGCCACTCCTGCTGCACGAAGCCGTCGGCGAGATCGGGATCGTTGTGCAGGTGGAAGAAGAAGAAGGCCCTGAGCCCGCCCACGCAGTGGGCCAGGAAGTAGTCGCCCCGGCCCAGGCCACGCCACAAGGGCTTGATGAACACGTCCCTGAGACCGGACCAAGGCGACGGTCCGCCGGAAACCAGGTGCGTGCTCCCCAGCAGCAGGTTCTGACAGACCACCGCGCGCAGGGCCTGCAGTGTCGCGCCCCCCGGCAAAGGATGGGGCAGGCTCATGTACACGGCGCGGACCCGGTCGAAGGTCTGGAGGAAGGTGATGAGTGTTTTCACCAGCCCCACATCGCGCGGCCCCGGCATGCCACCGCAGCAGACGATCCTCAGCTCGCGCAAGGTGTCATGCCGCTCCGGATTCATCAGGGCCTGGAGGAGCGCCACGGTGGTGTCCACCCGGTGGGTGCCCAGGGTGAGGTTCAGGGGGTGCAGCCATTCCACGAGCCAGGCCGCCAGCGGGGCCTCGTCCGCGCCGTCCACGCCCAGCCGGACCGTCGGCACACGGGCCATGGGCCGCAGGGGGAGCCCTTCGGGCGCCGCCCAGCCGTCCACCACCGCCTGGGGCTGGATCTCCACCTCGACGTGGCGCAGCGAGGGCTGCCCCACCACCCGGGTCCACAGCAGCATCCAGGCTTGCCCGTCCAGGCGCCCGCTCACCCGCAGTTCGATCGAATGCAGCAGGGGATGGGGCGTCGCCAGCCACTCGGCCAGCGGCCCGATGGTGGCGGGGGTGAGCGAGAGGTTCAGGCACAGGGGCACCTGGGCATTCGTCAGGCGCGTGTACGCCCCCGCATCGGGCAAGGCCGCGAGACGCCACTGGTGGCCGGGGCTGAGCACCGCCACGGCGCGCAGCAGCGCGTCTTCGCCGGGGGTCTTCATGGCGAGCGTCGACAGCACGCTGGCCGCCTGTATTTCCAGGGCACGGCCCCGCACGTCGCACAGCGCCATGTTCAAGAAGTCGGCGAGCGTCGGGTCGGGCGGGTTCCGGACCCAGGCCGGGTCGCCCACGATCAAGGGGCGCACGGAAGCGCCACTCAACACGAGGCAGGCCTTGGAGCCGGCGAGCGCCCAGCGCAGGGGCGCGGGGATCGGCCGCTGGATGTCGTGGTCCACCGTGACCGTGAGACCCACCAGCCGGCCTTGCGCCACCAGGGAGTCCAGGGTGGCCAGCAACGGCGCCAGCGCCGAGGCGTCGATATGGACCGACAGGTGCAGGTGCAGGGCCGGCACCTCGGCGTCGGCCCGCTGCAGGGACTGGACCAGCGCGTCGACCGCGCTCGGCCCGTCGATGCGGATCGGTTGCGCGCCGGGGTGGGAGGGACCGTCGCGGGAGGGCGCTCGGCGCTGCGGATCGGTGGTGCGCGTGAGGCGGTCGGACGAGAGCGATCGTTGAAAGCGGTGCATGGCGGTCGCAGGGGAACGGGCGTGGGGGGAATCGAACCCGCCCTGCGTTGCCGCGGTGGGCGGTTCGTTCCCCCGACACGCCCGGCTTGAGCGAACCCAAAGAACCCGTCCCCGCCTGCCGCACGCGCCACTCAGCCGGCCAGCCGCCGCGCGTACTCCGCCTCCAGCCGCGTGTGCAGTTCCCAGTAGCGCGGTCGGGCCTCGCCCCGCACCCGCGTCACCAGCAGGTCCAGGTGGGCGTGCCAGCCGGCCGAGACACTGAGCATGTCCTCCAGGCCGCGCAGGCGCTGGTGCGTGACCACCAGGCGCACGCCGCCGCCCGATTCGCTCAGCTCGTAGCGCACCTCGCCCTGGTCGCCCCAGGTGTGGGCCAGCAGGCGCGGCGGCTCGCAGGCCGTCACCACACCGGTCAACCGTGCGCTGTCGGCCATGTCCGCGTACCGGGGTGGCGCGGGGTCGTCGGCGTAGGTCAGCTCCTTGTGGCGGAACTCCAGGCGCACCGCGCCGCCCACGCGCAGCTCCAGCGTGCCGCGCGCCATCCATTGCTCGCGTTTGTCGTTCTCGGTGAGCCAGGCCCAGATGTCCTGGACCGAGCCGGGCAGCTGGCGTTCGATGCGCACGGTGTCGTTGGACAAGCGTTCGCCGTAGAGGGAATCCGTCGTCATGGTTTTCTCCGTTGGGGGGATGAAGGCGCGGCGCGCACCAGGCGCTCGAGGGTGTCGAGCCGCTCGGTCCAGAACCGCTCGTAGTGGCGCAACCACTCCATGCCCGCGTGCAGTGGCCCGGCCTCGAGGCGGCAGGTGTGCGTGCGCCCTTGCACCGTGCGCCGCACGAGGCCGGCGCGCTCCAGCACCTGGATGTGCTTGGAGGCGGCCGCCAGCGACATGTCCAGCGGCGCGGCCAGCTCGCTCACCGACAGCGCCTCGCCCGCCAGGCGCTGCAGCATGTCGCGGCGGGTGGGGTCGGCCAGGGCCTTGAAGACGGCGTCGAGATCGGCGGAGGAATGTTGTTCAACCATGTGATTGAATTTAATCGCGGCCCGATAAATACTCAACCACTCGGTTTATCTTTCTGACGAACGGCGACGCCAAAAAAAAGAAGCCGGCGCGAGGCCGGCTGTTCAGGGAGGGCGCGCCCGCTCAGGCCGCGCAGAGCCGTGCCTTCGCCTCGGCGTACTCGCGCTGCAAGCGCGCCACCAGCTCGCCCGCGCCCATCACCTCGCGGATGGCGCCGATGCCCTGGCCGCAGCCCCAGATGTCGCGCCAGGCCTTGGCGGCGTTGCTGCCCTCGCCGGTGGCGAAGTTCATCTTGCTCGGGTCGCTCTGCGGCAGATTGTCCGGGTCCATGCCGGCGTTGCGGATGGAGCCCTTGAGGTAGTTGCCGTGGATGCCGGTGTAGAAGTTGCTGTAGACGATGTCGTCGGAGTTGCTGTCCACGATCATCTGCTTGTAGCCCTCGACCGCGCGCGCCTCGTGGGTGGCGATGAAGGCCGAGCCGATGTAGGCCAGGTCCGCGCCCATGGCCTGCGCGGCCAGGATGGCGCCGCCCGAAGCGATCGCGCCCGACAGCGCCACCGGGCCGCCGAACCACTCGCGGATCTCCTGGACCATGGCGAAGGGGCTCTTCACGCTGGCGTGGCCGCCCGCGCCCGCGGCCACCGGGATCAGGCCGTCGGCGCCCTTCTCGATCGCCTTGTGCGCGAACACGTTGTTGATGACGTCGTGCATGACGATGCCGCCCCAGGCGTGCACGGCCTGGTTCACGTCCTCGCGCGCGCCCAGGCTGGTGATGACGATGGGCACCTGGTACTTGGCGCACAGCTGCATGTCGTGCTCGAGCCGGTCGTTGCTCTTGTGCACGATCTGGTTGATGGCGAAGGGCGCGGCCGGGTGGTCGGGGTGGGCCTTGTTGTGCGCGGCCAGGCCTTCGGTGATCTCGGCCAGCCACTCGTCCAGTTGCGAGGCCGGGCGCGCGTTGAGCGCCGGCATCGACCCCACCACGCCGGCCTTGCACTGCGCCAGCACGAGCTTGGGGTTGCTGATGATGAACAGCGGCGAGCCGATCACCGGGAACTTGAGGTTCTTGAGGACCGGGGGCAGGTAACGCTCGGGTGCAGGCATGTTGTCTCCGTGAAGGGGATCGGTCGGTGTCGCTCAGAAGGCTTCGATGGCCATCGCCGTCACGCCCTCGGCGCCGTCGACGATGGAGGCGGCCACGCCCGGCGCGCGGCTGAGGATGTGGTCGGCATAGAAACGCGCGGTGGTGATCTTCGCGTCCATGAAGGCCTTGTCCTGTCCCTTGGCCGACAGCGCCTCGGCCACCAGCAGCGCGCGCGCCATCTGCCAGCCCGCCACCAGGTTGCCAGCCAGCATGAGGTAGGGCACGCTGCCCGCGAAGGCGGCGTTGGGGTTGCCCTTGGTGTTGGCAACGATGAAGTCCACCGCCTGCTCGAAGGCCTCGCGCGCGGCCGCCAGGCGCTTGCCCACGGCCTGGGCGTTGCCACTGCCTTTGGCGAGCTCGGCCTCGGTCTGGCGGATCTGCGCGGCGATGGCCTTGGCCACGGTGCCGCCGTCGCGCGCGGTCTTGCGGCCCACCAGGTCGTTGGCCTGGATCGCCGTGGTGCCTTCGTAGATGGTGAGGATCTTGGCGTCGCGGTAGTGCTGGGCCGCGCCGGTCTCCTCGATGAAGCCCATGCCGCCGTGCACCTGCACGCCCAGGCTGGTGACTTCCAGGCTCATCTCGGTGCTGTAGCCCTTCACCAGCGGCACCAGGAACTCATAGAAGGCCTGGTTCTGCCGGCGCACCTCGGCGTCGGCGTGGTGGTGCGCGGCGTCGTAGGCGGCCGCGGCCACGCTGGCCATGGCGCGGCAGCCTTCGGTGGCGGCGCGCATGGTCATGAGCATGCGCTTCACATCGGGGTGGTGGATGATGGGCGCGGCGGTGTTCATGCTGCCGTCCACCGGGCGGCTCTGCACGCGCTCGCGCGCGTAGCCCACAGCCTGCTGGTAGGCGCGCTCGCTGATGGCGATGCCCTGCACGCCGACCGCGTAGCGCGCGGCGTTCATCATGATGAACATGTACTCGAGGCCACGGTTCTCCTGGCCCACCAGGGTGCCGATCGCGCCGCCGTTGTCGCCGTATTGCAAAACGGCCGTGGGGCTGGCCTTGATGCCCAGCTTGTGCTCGATGCTGACGCAGTGCACGTCGTTGCGCGCGCCCAGGCTGCCGTCCTGGTTGACCAGGAACTTGGGCACGGTGAACAGGCTGATGCCCTTGACGCCCTCGGGCGCGCCGGTCACGCGCGCCAGCACCAGGTGCACGATGTTGTCGGCCATGTCGTGCTCGCCGTAGGTAATGAAGATCTTGGTGCCGAAGATCTTGTAGGTGCCGTCGGGCTGCGGTTCGGCGCGCGTGCGCACGGCGGCCAGGTCCGAGCCGGCCTGCGGCTCGGTGAGGTTCATGGTGCCGGTCCACTCGCCGCTCACCAGCTTGTGCAGGTAGGTGGCCTTCTGCTCATCGCTGCCGGCGGTCAGCAGGGCCTCGATGGCGCCGTCGGTGAGCAGGGGGCACAGCGCGAAGCTCAGGTTGGCGCTGTTGAGCATTTCGCCGCAGGCCGAGCCGATGGTCTTGGGCAGGCCCTGGCCGCCGAAATCCACCGGGTGCTGCAGGCCCTGCCAGCCGCCCTCGGCGTACTGGCGGTAGGCGTCCTTGAAGCCGGGCGTGGTGGTGACCACGCCGTCCTTCACCGAGGACGGCTTGAGGTCGCCCTCGCGGTTGAGCGGCGCCACCACGCCTTCGTTGAGCTTGGCGCACTCCTCCAGCACGGCCTGGGCGGTCTCCAGGCCCGAGTCCTCGAAACCGGGCAGTTGAGCCACCTGGTCGATGCGCGCCAGGTGCTCGATGTTGAACAGCATGTCCTTGACGGGGGCGGTGTAGCTCATGGCTCAATGTCTCCAGGGGTGCGCCCACACGGAAAACGGTCGGCGCGATGCAAAAAAAGGGCATCGCACGCGATGCCCTTGGGGTGCTCTTCGGATCAGAGCGCCTTGACCAGCTCGGGCACGGCCTCGAACAGATCGGCCTCCAGGCCGTAGTCGGCTACGCTGAAGATCGGCGCCTCCGGGTCCTTGTTGATCGCCACGATCACCTTGGAGTCCTTCATGCCCGCCAGGTGCTGGATGGCGCCCGAGATGCCGGCGGCGA
>NZ_MKSS01000116.1:0-16081 GCF_001897365.1 Hydrogenophaga sp. 70-12 | reverse complement strand
GCTGTAGCGGAAGGGCTTGCTGGTGAGCGCGCCCACGGGGCAGATGTCGATCATGTTGCCCGAGAGCTCGGAGTCGACCGACTGGCCCACAAAGGTCTCGATCTCGGCGTGCTCGCCGCGGTGGCTCATGCCGAGCTCCATGACGCCCGCGATCTCCTGGCCGAAGCGCACGCAGCGCGTGCAGTGGATGCAGCGGCTCATCTCCTCCATGGAGATCAGCGGCCCCACGTTCTTGTGGAAGACCACGCGCTTTTCTTCCTGGTAGCGCGAGCCGGAGCCGCCGTAGCCCACGGCCAGGTCCTGCAGCTGGCATTCGCCGCCCTGGTCGCAGATGGGGCAGTCGAGCGGGTGGTTGATGAGCAGGAACTCCATCACCGACTTCTGGGCCTTGACGGCCTTGTCGCTCTGGGTGCGCACGATCATGCCCTGCGTGACGGGCGTGGCGCAGGCCGGCATGGCCTTGGGCGCTTTCTCCACGTCGACCAGGCACATGCGGCAGTTGGCCGCAATGGACAGCTTCTTGTGGTAGCAGAAGTGGGGGATGTAGGTGCCCGCCTTCTCGGCCGCATGCATGACCATGCTGCCCGGAGGCACTTCGACCTTCTTGCCGTCGAGTTCGATTTCAACCATGGGGATGTCCGTGTTCCTCGTGCTCTCAGGCCGTGGCCGCCTTGTTGCCCGTTTCGGCCTGCGCGGCGTTGATCTTGGCCTCGAACTCGTGGCGGAAGTGCTTGATCATGGCGCGCACCGGCATGGCCGCCGCGTCGCCGAGCGCGCAGATGGTGCGGCCCATGATGTTCTCGGCCACGTTGTCGAGCAGGGCCATGTCCTCGGGCCGGCCCAGGCCGCGGTCAATGCGGTCGACCATGCGCCAGAGCCAGCCGGTGCCTTCGCGGCAGGGCGTGCACTGGCCGCAGCTCTCGTGCATGTAGAAGTACGACAGGCGCTTGAGCGACTCGACCATGTCGCGCGAGTCGTCCATCACGATGACGGCGCCCGAGCCCAGCATGGAGCCGGCCTTGGCGATGGAGTCGTAGTCCATCGTGCACTCCATCATGATGTGCGCCGGCAGCACCGGGGCCGAGGAGCCGCCGGGGATCACGGCCTTGAGCGTGCGGCCCTTGCGCACGCCGCCGGCGAGTTCGAGCAGCTTGCTGAAGGGCGTGCCCAGCGGGATCTCGAAGTTGCCGGGCATCTCGACGTCGCCGCTGACCGAGAAGATCTTGGTGCCGCCGTTGTTGGGTTTGCCGATTTCCAGATAGGCCTGGCCACCGTTGCGGATGATCCAGGGCACCGCGGCGAAGGTCTCGGTGTTGTTGATGGTGGTGGGCTTGCCGTAGAGGCCGAAGCTGGCCGGGAACGGCGGCTTGAAGCGCGGCTGGCCCTTCTTGCCTTCCAGCGATTCGAGCAGCGCGGTTTCCTCGCCGCAGATGTAGGCGCCGAAGCCGTGGTGGCCGTGCAGCTGGAAGCTGAAGTCCGAGCCGAGGATGTTGTCGCCCAGCAGGCCGGCCGCCCTCGCCTCTTCCAGCGCGGCCTCGAAGCGCTCGTACACCTCGAAGATCTCGCCGTGGATGTAGTTGTAGCCCACGCTGATGCCCATGGCGTACGCCGCGATCGCCATGCCTTCGATGACGATGTGCGGGTTGTACATGAGGATGTCGCGGTCCTTGCAGGTGCCCGGCTCGCCTTCGTCGGAGTTACAGACCAGGTACTTCTGCCCCGGGAACTGGCGCGGCATGAAGCTCCACTTGAGGCCGCTGGGGAAACCGGCGCCCCCGCGGCCGCGCAGGGCCGATTCCTTGACGGTGGCGATCACCTGGTCGGGCGTGAGGCCTTCGCCGCCGTCCTTGCCCAGGATCTTGCGCAGGGCCTGGTAGCCGCCGCGCGCCTCGTAGTCCTTGAGGGACCAGTTCTTGCCGTCCAGGTCCGCGTAGATCTGCGGGCTGATGTGGCGGCCATGGAAGCAGGTCTGCACGCCGGTGGCGGCGAACTGACCGATGATCTGTTGGGCGTTCATCAGGGCTGGCCCTCCGCGGCGCGCAGGCCATCGACGAGCTGGTCGAGCTTGTCGTGGCTCATGAAGCTGCACATGTGGCGGTCGTTCACCAGCATCACGGGTGCGTCGGCGCAGGCGCCCAGGCACTCGCTCTGCTGCAGCGTGAACAGGCCGTCGGGCGTGGTCTCGCCCATTTCGATGCCCAGCTTCTTCTCGAGGTGGTGCAGCGCCTTCTGGCCATCGCGCAGCTGGCACGGCAGGTTGGTGCAGACGTTGAGCTTGAACTTGCCCACCGGCCGCTGGTTGTACATGTTGTAGAAGGTCGTGACCTCGTGCACCGCGATCGGCTCGACGCCGATGTAAGCGGCCAACGCGGCCTCTGCCTCGGTGCTGACCCAGCCCTGCTCCTGCTGGATGATGGACAGGCAGGCCATGACGGCCGAAATGCGCTGCTCGGCCGGGTACTTGGCGACCTCGCGGTCGAAGCGCGCGATGGTCGCGGCGGAGAATTGCACGGGGGTGCTCATCGGTCGATCTCCCCGAAAACGATGTCCATGGTGCCGATGATGGCGACCGCGTCGGCCAGCATGTGGCCACGCGCCATCTCGTCGAGCGTGGCGAGGTGCGCGAAACCGGGCGCGCGGATCTTCAGCCGGTAGGGTTTGTTGGCGCCGTCGCTCACGAGGTAGATGCCGAACTCGCCCTTGGGGTGCTCGACGGCGGCGTAGGCCTCGCCCTCGGGCACGTGGAAACCTTCGGTGAAGAGCTTGAAGTGGTGGATCAGCTCTTCCATGTTGGCCTTCATGGCCTCGCGCGCGGGCGGCGCCACCTTGTGGTTGTCGGTGATCACCGGGCCCGGGTTGGCGCGCAGCCAGGCCACGCACTGCTGGATGATGCGGTTGGACTGCTTCATCTCCTCCATGCGGACGAGGTAGCGGTCATAGGTGTCGCCGGTCTTGCCGACCGGGATGTCGAAGTCCAGGCGGTCGTACACCTCGTAGGGCTGCTTCTTGCGCAGGTCCCAGGCGATGCCAGAGCCGCGCAGCATGGGGCCGGTCATGCCCAGGTTGAGCGCGCGCTCGGGCGGCACCACGCCAATGCCCACGGTGCGCTGCTTCCAGATGCGGTTGTCGGTGAGCAGCGTGTGGTACTCGTCGAGGTAGACCGGGAAGCGCCGGGTGAAGTCGTCGATGAAGTCGAGCAGCGAGCCTTGGCGGTTCTTGTTCAGCTCGTCCACGCCGCGCTGGTTGCGCACCTTGCTCGCCTGGTACTGCGGCATGCTGTCGGGCAGGTCGCGGTAGACGCCGCCGGGACGGAAGTAGGCCGCGTGCATGCGCGCGCCCGACACCGCCTCGTACATGTCGAACAGGTCCTCGCGCTCGCGGAAGGCGTAGATGAGGATGGTGGAACTGCCGCAGTCGTTGCCGTGCGAGCCCAGCCACATCAGGTGATTGAGCAGGCGGGTGATCTCGCTGAACATCACGCGGATGTATTGCGCGCGGATCGGCACCTCGATGCCCAGCAGCTTCTCGATGGCCAGGCAGTAAGCGTGCTCGTTGCACATCATGGACACGTAGTCGAGACGGTCCATGTAGGGCAGCGACTGGATGAAGGTCTTGTGTTCGGCCAGCTTCTCGGTCGCACGGTGCAGCAGCCCGATGTGCGGGTCGGCGCGCTGCACGACCTCGCCGTCGAGCTCCAGCACCAGGCGCAGCACGCCGTGCGCGGCCGGGTGCTGCGGGCCGAAGTTCAGGGTGTAGTTCTTGATCTCTGCCATGTCGGTTCGTCCTGCGCCTTCAGTGCAGGCCGCCGTAGTTGTCCTCGCGGATCACGCGCGGCGTGATTTCGCGGGGTTCGATGGTCACCGGCTCATAGATGACGCGCTGGCGCTCGGCGTCGTAGCGCATCTCGACGTGGCCCGAGAGCGGGAAGTCCTTGCGGAACGGGTGGCCGATGAAGCCGTAGTCGGTGAGGATGCGGCGCAGGTCGTCGTGGCCATCGAAGACGATGCCGTAGAGGTCGAAGGCCTCGCGCTCGTACCAGTTGGCGCTGTTCCACAGGCCGTTGACCGAGGGCAGCACGGGGAAGTCATCGTCGGCGCAGAACGCGCGTACGCGCACGCGCTGGTTCAGGCTTACCGACAGCAGGTGAGAGACGGCCGCGAAGCGCGGACCTTCCCAGCGGCCGTCGCCGTAGGTGGAGTAGTCCATGCCGCAGAGGTCGATGAGCTGCTCGAAGCGGGCCTGGGGCGCGTCGCGCAAGGTCTGCATGACCTCGAGGTAGGCGGTGGCGTCGACCGTGACCGTGACCTCGCCGCGTTCCAGGTCGACCGCGCGCGCGCGGCCAGCGAGCAGTTCCTGGAGGCTGGCCTGCAGGGTCTCGGGCGCGACCAGGTGGTGGTTGGATGCGTCGCTCATGTCGTGGGGCTCGGTGGTGTTCTGTGACTCAGGCGCGGGCAATGGTCTGCGTGCGCCGGATCTTCTGCTGCAGCTGGATGATTCCGTACAGCAGCGCCTCGGCGGTGGGCGGGCAGCCGGGCACGTAGACGTCGACCGGCACGATGCGGTCGCAGCCGCGCACGACCGAGTAGCTGTAGTGGTAGTAGCCGCCGCCGTTGGCGCAGGAGCCCATGGACAGCACCCAGCGCGGCTCGGCCATCTGGTCGTAGACCTTGCGAAGCGCCGGCGCCATCTTGTTGCACAGCGTGCCGGCCACGATCATGAGGTCGGACTGGCGCGGGCTGGCGCGAAAGACCTCGGAGCCGAAGCGCCCGATGTCGTAGCGCGCGGCGGCCGCATGCATCATCTCCACCGCGCAGCAGGCCAGACCAAAGGTCATGGGCCACAGCGAACCGGTTTTGGCCCAGTTCACCACCGCGTCGTAGCTGGTGGTGACGAAGCCTTCCTTGAAGACACCTTCAATCATGTGCTGCTCCGAAGCGCCCGCGCAGCGGGGGTGAACTCACTCCCAGTCCAGGGCGCCCTTTTTCCATTCGTAGGCGAAACCCACCGTGAGGATGGCCAGGAACACCACGCCGGCGACGAAGCCCGTCATGCCGATGTCGGAGAAGGCCACGGCCCAGGGGATGAGGAACGCGATTTCGAGGTCGAACAAGATGAAGAGGATGGCCACCAGGTAGTAGCGCACATCGAACTTCATCCGCGCGTCTTCGAAGGCCTCGAAGCCGCATTCGTAAGGGGAGTTCTTCTCGGCGTCCGGCAGGTTCGGGCCGAGGATGAAGCCGAGGACCTGGGGAATGATCCCGACCGCGATGCCCACGACGATGAACAGAAGCACGGGCAGGTACTGGTCAAGGCTCATGGTGGGGCGGTTCCGTGGACAGGGCCTGCTGGCCCTGCCTTCAACGATCTGGTGCCGACGGCGAGACTCGAACTCGCACAGCTTTCGCCACTACCCCCTCAAGATAGCGTGTCTACCAATTTCACCACGTCGGCTTGGGTCTGCGTTGTCGTGCTCATGAGGGACACTGAGCACTGCGGACAACTCATAGAGTTTACCCTGAATCGCCTCCCCAATCTGGGGAGCGGCCCATCCTTTTTTCATGGGCGTCCCCGAGGCGTCAGGCCCCGCGGTCGGCGGGGTTTCGCATCACTGCGCGGGAATCTGGCCCGCGCCCGTGGGCGCGGGTGCGGTGGCGGGCGCCGGGGCATTGCCCGGGGCTGCAGGCGCGGTGGGCGCAGAGGCGCCACCCGGGATCTGCTGCACCGGGCTCGCGGGCGCGGCGGGCGCGTTTTCGAGCACGCTGCCCGAGCTTGCCGGCGCGGCGCGCAGGTTGCCGAAATAGGCCAGGCCGAGCGTGCAGGCCAGGAACACGCCCGCCAGCACGGCCGTGGTGCGCGACAGGAAGTTCGCGCCGCCCGAGGCGCCGAACAGGCTGGCCGAGCCCGCGCCGCCGCCGCCGAAGGCGGCGCCCGCGTCGGCGCCTTTGCCGTGCTGCATGAGGATCAGGCCGATCATGCCGAGCGCAGCGAGGATCTGCACCACGAGCAGGAGGGTCAACAGGACGTTCATCAGGTTCTCCGTAAGGGTCGATCGGCGCCTTCGCGGCGCCATCGGTTCGATGCTGTGTTCAGTGGGCGGCGGCAATGATCTGCAAAAAATCGGGTGCCTTGAGCGAGGCCCCGCCGATCAGCCCGCCATCGATGTCGGCCTGGGCCAGCAGGCTGGCGGCGTTGGCGGCGTTCATGCTGCCGCCGTAGAGGATGCGCACACGCTCCGCTTGGCCCGTCGCCGCGGCGAGCTGGGCGCGCAGCACGGCGTGCACCTGCTGGGCCTGCTCAGGCGTGGCCGTCTGGCCTGTGCCGATGGCCCACACGGGCTCGTAGGCCACCACGATTTCGCTGGTGCAGTGCGCCACGGCGTGGATCACAGCGGCCAGCTGGCGCTTGACCACGGCCTCGGTCTGCTCGGCCTCGCGCTCCACCAGGGTCTCGCCCACGCACACGATGGGCGTGAGGCCCGCGGCCAGCGCGCGCTGCGCCTTGGCGGCGACGGTGGCGTCGGTCTCGCCGTGGTACTGCCGGCGCTCGGAATGGCCCACGATGGCGTAGCGGCAGCCGAAGTCCTTGAGCATGGCGGCCGACACCTCGCCGGTGTAGGCGCCCTGCTCGTGCGCGGACAGGTCCTGCGCGCCCCAGCCGATCGGGCCGCCGGCCAGCAGGCCCTGCAGCTGCGCGAGATAGGGCGCGGGCGCGCAGACGGCCACGTCGGCCGAGGGCTGGCCGAGACCGGCCAGCAGCGCGCGCAGCAGCGCCTCGTTGGCGGCCAGGCCGCCGTTCATTTTCCAGTTGCCGGCGATGAGCTTTTTCTTCGTCATGACATCAGGCCCACTTCAGCACGAGTTTGCCGACGTGGCGGTTCGATTCCATGAGGGTGTGCGCCTCGGCCGCCTGAGCGGGGGCGAACACCTGGTGGATGACAGGCTTGATCGCGCCCGATTCGAGCAGCGGCCAGACGTGTTCCCTGAGCGAGCGCGCGATGGCGGCCTTGAAGGCCACCGGGCGCGGGCGCAGCGTGGAGCCCGTGACGGTGAGGCGGCGGCGCAGCACCAGGCCAGCGTTGAACTCGGCCTTGACGCCGCCCTGCACCGCGATGATGACCAGGCGGCCGTCCTCGGCCAGGCAATCGATCTCGCGCGCGACGTAGCCGCCCGCGACCATGTCGAGGATCACATCGACGCC
Organism: Hydrogenophaga sp. 70-12; assembly: GCF_001897365.1. NCBI lineage: Bacteria > Pseudomonadati > Pseudomonadota > Betaproteobacteria > Burkholderiales > Comamonadaceae > Hydrogenophaga > Hydrogenophaga sp. 70-12. The sequence continues at coordinate 8,884 of NZ_MKSS01000116.1, read as the reverse complement.
GCGGCCGCCGGTGACGTCGGCCACCGCGGCGACGAAGTCCTGCGCGCGGTAGTTGATGGCGTGGTCGGCGCCGAGCGCCTTGCAGGCCGCGCACTTCTGATCGCTGCCGGAGGTGGCGATCACGGTCGCGCCGCGCGCCTTGGCCATCTGGATGGCGGTGACGCCGATGCCGCTGGTGCCGCCCTGCACCAGCAGGGTTTCACCGGACTGCAGACGGCCGCGGTCGAAGACGTTGCTCCAGACGGTGAAGAAGGTTTCGGGCAGCGAAGCGGCGGCGACCTCGTCCAGGCCACGCGGCACCGGCAGGCACTGGCCGACCGGCGCCACGCACCACTCGGCGTAGCCGCCGCCGGCCACCAGCGCACAGACCCGGTCGCCGAGCTGGAGGCCGGCCTCGGCCAGCGCCGCGGCGTCACCCGACTCGATGGTGCCGGCCACCTCCAGTCCGGGGATGTCGGACGCGCCGGGCGGCACCGGGTAGTTGCCGGTGCGCTGCAGCACGTCGGGGCGGTTCACGCCCGAGGCCGCGACGCGGATCAGCAACTCGCCGGCGCCCGCGACGGGGCGCGGGCGCTCGGCCAGGCGCAGCACCTCGGGCGCGCCAAAGCCGTTGATCTCGACCGCTTGCATGCTCGACATCGCGCGCGGGTTACTGCTGCTGTTGCTGTTGCTGCGCGGCCTCGTCGGCCGACGCCGCGGGGCGCTGGTCGCGGTGCTCACGCGGTTCGCGTGGCTCACGGTGCTCGCGCGGCTCGCGATCGCCACCGCCGCTGCGCTCCAGCAGCGCCTTCATCGACAGCTTGACGCGGCCCTTCTCGTCGGTCTCCAGCACCTTGACCTTGACGATCTGGCCTTCCTGCAGGTAGTCGCTGACCTTCTCCACGCGTTCGTGGGCGATCTGGCTGATGTGCAGCAGGCCGTCCTTGCCGGGCAGCAGGTTGACCAGGGCGCCGAAGTCCAGGATCTTGGTGACCGGGCCTTCGTAGACCTTGCCCACTTCCACCTCGGCCGTGATCTCGGCAATGCGGCGCTTGGCTTCCTCGGCGCGCGCGCCGTCGGTGGAGGCGATGGTGATGGTGCCGTCTTCGCCGATGTCGATCTGCGTGCCGGTCTCTTCGGTCAGTGCGCGGATGGTGGCGCCGCCCTTGCCGATCACGTCTCGGATCTTCTCGGGGTTGATCTTCATGGTGTAGAGGCGCGGCGCGAAATCGCTGATCTCGGTCTTGGCCTCGCCCATGGCGGCCTGCATCTTGCCCAGGATGTGCATGCGCGCCTCTTTGGCCTGGGCCAGCGCGACCTGCATGATTTCCTTGGTGATGCCCTGGATCTTGATGTCCATCTGCAGGGCGGTGATGCCGTTGGTTGTGCCGGCCACCTTGAAGTCCATGTCGCCGAGGTGGTCCTCGTCGCCCAGGATGTCGGTCAGCACGGCGAAGCGGTTGCCGTCCTTGATCAGGCCCATGGCGATGCCGGCCACGTGCGCCTTCATGGGCACGCCGGCGTCCATCAGCGCCAGGCAGCCGCCGCACACCGAGGCCATGGAAGACGAGCCGTTGGACTCGGTGATCTCGGACACCACGCGGATGGTGTAGGGGAAGTCTTCCTTGGTGGGCAGGCAGGCCACCAGGGCGCGCTTGGCCAGGCGGCCGTGGCCGATCTCGCGGCGCTTGGGGCTGCCCACGCGGCCGGTTTCGCCGGTGGCGAAGGGCGGCATGTTGTAGTGCAGCATGAAGCGGTCTTCGAACTCGCCAGCCAGCGCGTCGATCTTCTGGGCGTCGCGGTCGGTGCCCAGGGTGGCGACCACCAGGGCCTGCGTCTCGCCGCGCGTGAACAGCGCCGAGCCGTGGGTGCGCGGCAGCACACCATTGCGGATCTCGATGGGGCGCACGGTGCGGGTGTCGCGGCCGTCGATGCGGGGCTCGCCGGCCAGGATCTGGCCGCGCACGATGCCGGCCTCGATGTCGAACAGCAGGCCCTCGACCTTGACGCTGTCGAATTCGACGCCGGCGGCCTTCAGGCCGCTCATGACGGCGGCGTAGGCCTCGCGGCAGGCCTGGGTGCGGGCCTGCTTGTTGCGGATCTGGTAGGCCGCGCGCAGCTTGTCGCCGCCGAGTTCGTTCACCTGGGCGATCAACGCCTCGTCGCGCGCCGGGGCCTGCCACTGCCACTCGGGCTTGCCGGCCTCGCGCACCAGTTCGTTGATGGCGTCGATGGCGATGTTGGCCTGCTCATGGCCGAACACCACGCCGCCCAGCATGATTTCTTCGGACAGCTGCAGGGCCTCGGACTCGACCATCAGCACCGCGGCCTGCGTACCGGCGACCACCAGGTCCATCTGCGAGTTCTGGCGCTCGGTCTGGCCCGGGTTGAGCACGTAGGCGCCGTTGACATAGCCCACGCGCGCGGCGCCGATGGGGCCGTTGAACGGGATGCCCGAAACCGACAGCGCGGCCGAGGTCGCGATCATCGCGGCGATGTCGGCGTCCACCTCGGGGTTGAGCGACAGCGTGTGGATGACCACCTGCACTTCGTTGAAGAAGCCCTCGGGGAACAGCGGGCGGATCGGGCGGTCGATCAGGCGGCTGGTCAGCGTTTCCAGCTCGCTCGGGCGGCCTTCGCGCTTGAAGAAGCTGCCGGGGATCTTGCCGGCGGCGTAGGTCTTCTCGATGTAGTCGACGGTCAGGGGGAAGAAGTCCTGGCCGGCCTTGGCCTCGCTCTTGGCGACCACGGTGGCCAGCACGACGGTGCCGTCCATGTCGAGCAGCACGGCGCCGCTGGCCTGGCGGGCGATCTCGCCCGTTTCCATGGTGACCGTGTGTTGGCCCCACTGGAAGGTCTTGGTGACTTTGTTGAACATGCTCATGGCGTATCTCCGTTGGCGTCCCGTTCATCGGGACTGCGTGGCGTGCAATGCCTTGCACGAACCCGGAGAACGCACCCGCCAGACGATGCCATTCCAGAGGGACTGCGCTGGCCGCAGCCCCGTTGGAATGACACAGCTTCGCTCGGTGTGTGAACTCCGGAGGGATGGAGCGGGGGCGCCAAACGCAAAAAGCCCGAGCCAGCGAACCAACTCAGGCTTTTCGATCGGGCACACCCGGCTCGGTTTACTTGCGCAGGCCCAGTTTCTGGATCAGGGCCAGGTAACGGTCGGCGTCCTTGGACTTGAGGTAGTCCAGCAGCTTGCGGCGACGGCTCACCATGCGCAACAGGCCGCGGCGGCCATGGTGGTCCTTGGCGTGCGTCTTGAAGTGCGGGGTGAGTTCGTTGATGCGGGCCGTCAGGATGGCGACCTGGACCTCGGGGCTGCCGGTGTCGTTGGCGGAACGGGCGTTGTCGGCGATGACGCCGGCCTTGACTTGCTGATCGATCATGTGAAGCTTTCCTGTTGACTTGCGTCCCGCTGCAGCGCGGGCCACCCGAAGGGATGGCCTGCCGCGACGGGCGTGAAGCCGCTCCAGCTGGAACGGCAACCGCGCATTCTAGCCGAATCGGCGCGCTGGCGGCCTAGCGGCGGGGCCGGTTGTCCGCCAGCCAGCCGTGCAGGCGCCGCACGCCCTCCTCCAGCCGCGACACGTCCCGGCTGGCGAAACACCAGCGCAGCCAGCCGGCCGCCTCCGGGGCGAAGGCGCTGCCCGGCGCCAGGCCCAGGCCGGCCTCGCGCACCAGGCGCTTGGCCACGTCCAGGCAGTCGGCCTGTCCAGGCAGGCGGAAGAAAGCGTACATGCCGGCGCGCGGCGTGGCCAGCTCCACCCCGGGCAGGGCCTGCAGCAGGGGCACCAGCGTGTCGCGGCAGCGGCGCAGGTGGGCCACCAGGGCGGGCGTCACGGCGTCGCCGTGGGCGATGGCGGCCACCGCCCCGCGCTGCACGAACACCGGCGCGCAGGAGGTGTTGAACTCGATCAGCTTGCCCACCGCTTCGGTCAGCGCGGGCGGCAGCACCAGCCAGCCCAGGCGCCAGCCGGTCATCAGGAAGCTCTTGGAGAAGCTGTGGGCGACGATGAGGCGGTCGTCGGGATCGGCCACGTCCAGGAAGCTGGGCGCCGCGCCATTGGCGGTATCGGTCTCGAAATAGAGCCGCTCGTAAACCTCGTCGGCCACGATCCAGGTGCCGGTGGCGCGGCAGTGGGCCAGGATCTGGCGCTGCTGCTCGGCCGTGAGCGCGAAACCGGTGGGGTTGGCCGGGGCGTTGACGATGAGCACGCGCGTGGCCGGGGTGACGGCCTGTCGCAGGGCGTCGAGGTCCAGCGTCCAGGCGCCGCCGCGCGGCACCAGCGGCAGCGCCTTCACGCGCGCGCCCAGGATGAGCGGCTGGGCCACCAGGTTGGGCCAGGCCGGCGTGACCACCGCCACCTCGTCGCCCGCGTCGACCAGGGTCTGCGCCGCCAGCATGAGACCGTTGACGCCGCCCGAGGTGACGGCGATGCGCCCGAACCAGTGGGCCGCGCCGCGGCCGGGGTGCAGGCGCTCGGTGTAGCCGGCGATGGCCTCGCGCAGCTCGGGCAGGCCCAGGTTGTGCGCGTAGAAGGTTTCGCCGGCCTGCAGCGAGGCGATCGCGGCCTGCCGGATGGGCTCGGGCGTGACCTCGTCGCTCTCGCCGAACCAGAACTTGAGCACGCCCTCGCGGCCGATGCCTTCGTTCGCCACCTCCCGAATGCGCGAACCCTCCAGGCCCGCCACCACGTCACGCATCAAGACACTCCAAAAAGAAACCCGCCAGCGACAGCGCCGTCCAGGGGTGCCGCGGAACCGGCTTTGCCGGGCCGCAGGCACCGCCTCCTTAAGGGGTCGCGCGCGGCGCGGCGGGGGTACAGCTCAAGGACGGGTCATCGTACAGCTGTGCGGCATCTCGGCCTGCTGCGGGCTCAGGCTTCGGATCACGCGAAAACCGTAGCCCGATCCCTCGACGTCGAACTTCACACCAGGCGTGCCCTGGCGGTCCATCACGGCCACGGCCAGGCTCTGCTGGAACTGGTGGTCGGCGCCGCGCATGCGCGCGCGCTGGCCGGCCAGGGTGACGTCGGCCTTCTCCAGTTCGGCGGCGATGGCCCCCGCCTCCACCCGACCCGCGCGCTCGATGGCCTGCGCCAGCGCCTCGACCATGAGCTGCATGCGCATGTGCACGTAGTCGTCCTCGGGCTTGGGAAAGCGCTCGCGAAAGGCCTGGTAGAAGGCCTCGCTCTCGGGCGTGGGCACGTTGGGGAACCAGTCGGCCACGGCCACCACCTGGCCGATGCCGGCGTCGCCGAGCGCCGCCGGCGCGCCCAGGGCGTTGCCGTAGAAGGTGTAGAAGCGGCCCTCGAAGCCCACCTCGCGCGCGGCCTTCACCAGCAGCGTGAGGTCGTTGCCCCAGTTGCCCGTGAGCACGGCCTGCGCGCCGCTGGCTTTGATCTTGGTGGCGTAGGGCAGGAAGTCCTTGATGCGCGCCATGGGGTGCAGCTCGTCGCCGACGATCTTCACGTCCGGCCGCTGGGCGCCGAGCTGGCGGCGCGCCTCGCGCAGCACGCCCTGGCCAAAGCTGTAGTCCTGGCCGATGAGGTAGATGCGCTGCAGCGCCTTGTCCTCGCGCAGCACGCTCATGAGCGCGGCCAGGCGCATGTCGGCGTGGGCGTCGAAGCGGAAGTGCCAGTAGCTGCACTTCTCGTTGGTGAGCGCCGGGTCCACCGCCGAGTAGTTGAGGAAGAGCTGGCGGCGCGCCGGATAACGCTCGTTGTGCTTGTTGATGGCCTCGATCAGGGCGCTGGCCGCCGCCGACGAGTTGCCCTGGGTGACGATGGCGATGCCCCGGTCGTTGGCCAGGCGCAGGGAAGACAGGGCCTCTTCCGCCTGGTTCTTGCTGTCGAAGCGCTCGATGGCCAGCGGCCGCGCGCCGCCGGGCAGCCTGACGCCGCCGCGCGCGTTGACCCGCTCGGTGGCCCACAGCAGGTTGCGGAACACGGCCTCGCCGGTGTTGGCGAAGGGGCCCGAGAGGCCTTCGATCATGGCGATGCGGATGGGCTCGCCGCGCGCGGCGGGGGCCTGGGCCCAGCCGGACGGGATGGCGCTCAGGCCAAGGACGGCGGCGGCCAGGGTGGCCAGCCGGCGGCGGGAAATCAGGGTCATTCGGAACTCCGTGGTGTCAACGCCGGGCCCGCGAAGGGCCCGCTCTTGTCGCCTGCGCGACAGGACGGGTACTCTAATTCATAATTATTGGAACCCGCCGCCGCCGGTCAGGCGACCAAGGCCCGCTCAGGCGGCGGGCGCCAGCTCGGCCAGTGGCCAGCGCGGGGCCACGTCGAAGCGCCCGGCCGGGGCGTCGATGGCCAGCAGGCCGGCCTGGGCGCGCAGCCCGGCGGCCAGGGCGATCATGGCGCCGTTGTCCGTGCACAGCGCCAGTTCCGGGTAGTGCACCCGCAGGCCGCGCCGCGCGGCGGCCCCATCGAGCTCGGCGCGCAAGCGGGTGTTGGCGCCCACGCCGCCGGCCACCACCAGGCGGCGCAGACCGGTGGCGTTCAGCGCCGCCAGCGACTTCTTCACCAGCACCTCCACGATGGCGGCCTGCGCGCCGGCCGCCACGTCGGCCTTCTCCTGCTCGCTCAGTGGGTCGGCCAGGTGGCTGGTGGCCGGGCCCTCGGGCGCGGCGCGCGCCAGGCGCTTCACCTGGGTCAGCACCGCCGTCTTGAGGCCGGCGAAGGAAAAGTCCAGGTCGCCGCTGTGCAGCAGCGGGCGGGGGAACTTGTAGGCGGCGGCGTCGCCCCGCTCGGCCAGGCGCGCCAGCGCCGGCCCGCCCGGGTAGCCCAGGCCCAGCAGCTTGGCCGACTTGTCGAAGGCCTCGCCGGCCGCGTCGTCGATGGTTTCGCCCAGCAGCGCGTAGCGCCCCACCCCGTCCACCCGCATGAGCTGCGTGTGCCCGCCCGAGACCAGCAGGGCCACGAACGGGAAGTCGGGCGGATCCGCGCTCAGGAAGGGCGACAGCAGGTGCCCTTCCAGGTGGTGGATGCCATGCACCGGCCGGCCCAGCGCCACGCCCAGCGCGTGCGCCACGCCCGTGCCCACCAGCAGCGCGCCGGCCAGGCCGGGGCCGCGCGTGCAGGCGATGGCGTCGACGTCGGACAGCGCCAGCCCGGCCTGGGCCAGCACCGCGTCGGTCAGCGGCAGCACGCGGCGGATGTGGTCGCGGCTGGCCAACTCGGGCACCACGCCGCCATAGGCCTGGTGCATCTCGATCTGGCTGTGCAGCGCGTGGCCCAGCAGGCGCGGCACGCCCTGCCCGCTGGCGTCCACCAGGGCCACGCCGGTTTCGTCGCAAGAGGATTCGATGCCGAGGATTCGCATGAGGGGCGGGAGTTTAAGGGCGGCACGCTTGTTGCTCCCCATCGGGGAGATGTGCCGTCGCAAGGGTGAACGATGAAAACGGGCCTGGACTTCCTGTTGGCCGCCAAGCGCTGCGAGATCGATGGCCTGCAGCGCCTGGCCTTCACCGCCACCCTGGTGGACGTGAGCGCGCGCCTGGTGCACCAGCTGCAGCGCGAGCGCGGGCTCACCAATCTGTACCTGGGCTCCATGGGCCAGCGCTTCGCCGAGGCGCGCGCGGCGCAGATCGGCGCCTCGCGCCAGGTGGAGGCCGAGTGGCGCGCCCAGTTCGAGCGCGTGGACACCGGCACCGCCCAGGCCGGCCACGGCGCGCGACTGTTCAGCCGCATCGCCTACGTGCTGCAGGGCCTGGACGGCCTGGACGCGCTGCGGGGCCAGCTCGATGCCCAGGCCTGGGACACCGACCGCGCCACCGAGGCCTATGCCCGGCTGGTTGCCGCTCTGCTTGCCGTGGTGTTCGAGGCCGCCGACAGCGCCACCGACCCCGAGGTCTCGCGCCGCCTGGTGGCGCTGTTCAACTTCATCCAGGGCAAGGAGTTCGCGGGCCAGGAGCGCGCCGTCGGCGCCGCCCTGTTCGCGCGCGGCCAGTCCGACAGCGCCGGGCAGCAGCGCCTGCTGCACCTGATCGAATCGCAGGAGCGCTGCCTGGAGCTGTTCGACAGCGTCGCCCCACCCACCGCGCGCGCGCTGTGGACGGCGCCGCACACCAGCGCCCCCCTGGCCGAGCTGGAGCGCCTGCGCCGCGTGCTCTACACCGCCCCGCATGGGGCCGCGCTGCGGCCGGAACTCAGCCAGGCCTGGTTCGACGTCTGCAGCGCGCGCATGGACGCCATGAAGCTGGTGGAAGACCGCCTCACCGCCGACCTGCGCGCCCTGTGCGGCGAGAAGATCGCCCAGGCCCAGGCCGAACTGGCCAGCTTCGGCGCGCTCAGCGCCCAGGCCGCGGCCGACCCCCTGGTCTTCTACCTGGCGCCGGCCGATCCGAACGGCCCCGCCGCGCCAGGCGCCGCCCAGGGCTTCTCCCTGCCGCTGGACCGCTCGGTGCTGGAACTGGTGCACGACCAGGCGCGCCGCCTGCAGGCCATGGGCGACGAGCTGGAGGCCGTGCGCGCCAGCCTGAACGAGCGCCGCCTCATCGAGCGCGCCAAGGGGCTGCTGATGGCGCACCGCCAGCTGAGTGAGGCCGAGGCCCACAAGACCCTGCGCCAGATGGCCATGAACCAGAACCGGCGCCTCGTGGACGTGGCCGAGGCCCTGCTGTCCATGGCCGAGGTCATCAAGTAACCCCCGCCGCGCGGCGCCTTGGGGATTCACTCGCACTGCTGCGGTGCACAAAAGGCGGCAGGCGCACCAGACCGCGCACTGGCGCGGCGCCTTGGGGCCGAATTCGCGCTCCCGCGCGGGCCAAACGGGCTGGCACGGTCCCTGCTCAATACGCACGCACAGCTCGCGGCCAATGGCGGCCGCGGTCTGGACAGTCTTCCCAGACACGGACAACGGCGTCCATTTCCTTCCCGCGTTTCGCGGGCCT
>NZ_MKSS01000115.1:0-3368 GCF_001897365.1 Hydrogenophaga sp. 70-12 | reverse complement strand
GTCGAGGCCGACCTGGACCTGGCGATCTGCATCACCGAAGGCATCCCCGTGCGCGACATGCTGGAAGTGCGCAACAAGATGAAGGCCAAGGAGGCCGCCGGCGGCAAGAAGACCCTGCTGCTGGGCCCCAACTGCCCGGGCCTGATCACGCCCGACGAGATCAAGATCGGCATCATGCCTGGCCACATCCACCGCAAGGGCCGCATCGGCGTCGTGTCCCGCTCGGGCACGCTGACCTATGAAGCCGTGGCGCAGCTCACCGAAATCGGCCTGGGCCAGTCCAGTGCCGTGGGCATCGGTGGCGACCCCATCAACGGCCTGAAGCACATCGACGTGATGAAGGCCTTCAACGACGACCCGGACACCGACGCCGTGATCATGATCGGCGAGATCGGTGGTCCCGATGAGGCCGAAGCCGCGCTGTGGTGCAAGGCGAACATGAAGAAGCCCGTGGTCGGCTTCATCGCCGGTGTCACCGCGCCCCCCGGCAAGCGCATGGGCCACGCGGGCGCGCTGATCAGCGGCGGCGCCGACACGGCCGATGCCAAGCTGGCCATCATGGAAGAGTGCGGCTTCAAGGTCACGCGCAACCCGTCCGAGATGGCCAAGCTGCTCAAGGCCCTGATCTGATCGCCGGGTATGGGTGTGCAAAAGGCAACGCGCGCGTTGCCTTTTTTTTCGCCTGTTGCGCGCAACGTGACGCTTGTCACCGATACAGCTTGTCGCCGCGAGGGTGGCTGCAACAAAATGCAACACCTTTCGGGCCGCGTCGGCCGGCCCTGCCTTCGGCGCCCCCAGCCCCAGCGGTCGTCCGCCGACGAGCGCGCCTCGATTCCCCTATCGGTATAACGCCACCTTCATGAATTTCGAGTTTCACGCCCTGACCGATCCAGGACTCGTCAGGGACAACAACGAGGACTCGGTGGCGCTCGACCCCGACAACCGCCTGGCCATCCTCGCCGATGGCATGGGCGGCTACAACGCGGGCGAGGTGGCCAGCGCGATGGCCACCACCTTCATCAAGACGGAACTCGGCCGGTGGATCGCCGACGGCGGCTTCGAGTCCAGCGCGCGCGAGCTGAAGCGGGCGATGGAAATCTGCATCGACAACGCCAACCGCTCCATCTTCAACGCCGCCAACGCCAACGCGCAGTACGCCGGCATGGGCACCACCCTGGTGATGGGCGTGTTCCTCGACGGCCGCGTGATGATCGGCCACGTCGGCGACTCGCGCTGCTACCGCCTGCGCCGCGGCGAGTTCGTGCAGATGACGCGCGACCATTCCCTGCTGCAGGAGCAGATCGATGCCGGCCTGATCTCGATGGAGCAGGCGCAGTTCGCCACGCACCGCAACCTGGTCACGCGTGCGCTTGGTGTGGAAGACACCGTGCTGCTCGAAGTCAACGAATACCGCGTCGAGGACGGCGACCTCTACCTCTTCTGCTCCGACGGCCTGAACGACATGCTCAGCGACGAACGCATTGCCGCGCTGCTGGTCACCGCCGGCACATTGGAGGAAAAGGCAACGGCCCTGGTGGAGGCCGCCAATGGCGCGGGCGGGCGCGACAATATTTCTGTGATACTGGCGTTTGCTCGCGCCCGACCCACCCGCCGCGGCCTGCTGTCGCGCATGCTGGGTCAATAATCCGCTCTGATCCCACACCAAGTCCTACAGGAATCCCAGAGGAGTCGGCCATGCCGAAAATGATCGTTTCCATTGACGGCGTCGTCATCAAGGAGGTCCAGCTCACCAAGGACCGGACCACCCTGGGCCGCCGTCCTTACAACGACATCGTCATCGACAACCTGGCCGTCAGCGGCGAGCACGCCGTGCTGCAAATGTCGGGCGCCGACGTCTTCCTGGAGGACCTCAACAGCACCAACGGCACCTACGTCAACGGCAAGGCGATCAAGAAGCAGCAGTTGCAGGGCGGCGACACGGTCGAGATCGGCAAGTACAAGATCAAGTTTGTCAACGACGGCGCCGAGTCCCAGGAGAAGACCACGGTGATCAACGCCGGCACGGTGGTGTCTGGCGCGGAACCCGCCGGCGCGGCACTGGGCCCGGCGGCCATCAAGGTGGTCAGCGGCTCGGCCGCCGGTCGCGAGGTGGCGCTGACCAAGGTCGTCACCACCATCGGCAAGCCCGGCGTGGCGGTGGCCGCCATCACCCGCCGCCCGCATGGCTACGTGGTGGCCATGGTGGAAGGCACGGTCAAGCCCACGGTCAATGGCAAACCGCTGGGCACCGACGGGATCGACCTGCACAACGGCGACCTGCTGGAGTTGGCCGGTACGCAGATGCAGTTCGTCCAGCCTTGAGCCCAAGGGGGCGCTTCGCGCCCATCCCGGCGCGACCGCCGAAACGCCACGCGCGGGCGCGTGCCGAGGAATAAGTCACATCCCGAGCGGGCGGTGGGGGGTACCCTCGGGGCCCTCCATGTTTTCCACCCGATGCCGATGAGGGTTCGCGTACTCGGGTGTTCCGGTGCCATCGCCCAGGGATGCCGGACCACCGCCTTTCTGATCGACGACGACACGCTCATCGACGCGGGCACGGGCGTCGGCGACCTGCGCGTCGACGAGATGTTGCGCATCGACCATGTGCTGCTCACGCACGCGCACCTCGATCACGTGGCCTCGCTGCCGCTCATGCTGGACGCAGTGGCGTCGCGCCGTCTGGCCAGCGGCCGGCCGGCGCTGCAGGTGCACGCGCTGCCCGGCACCATCGCGGCGCTGAGGGCGCACATCTTCAATGACCTCATCTGGCCGGATTTCTCGCGCATTCCATCGGAGGGGGCGCCGCTGATGCGTTTCACCTCCTTCGAGGTGGGCGATGTGGTGAAGGTCAATGGCAAGTGCTTCGAAGCCCTGCCGGCGGTGCACACGGTGCCGGCGGTGGGCTTCGCCGTGGCGCGGGACAGTGGCGGCCCGCACTGGGTGTTCAGCGGCGATACCGGACGCAACCCGGCGTTCTGGCGCCGGGTCAATCAGCTCGACGTGGCGCAACTGGTCATCGAGACCGCTTTCAGCGACCGCGAAGCGGACCTGGCGCGCCGCAGCCAGCACCTGGCGCCCGTGTTGCTGGCCGAAGAGCTGGGCCAGATCGCGCCCGGCCGGCGCTACCCGATCCACATCACCCACACCAAGCCGGCGGAAACCGAATTGATCGCGGACGACATCCGTCGCTTGGGCGCCGGCGTGCCGCAAGACATCCGTTGGCTCAGCGCGGGGCAGGTTTTCGAGGTTTGACAAATTCTGTCGATCACCCGGTGAGGTGACGAAATTTGTCCGACGACAATTAGGCCAAAAGGATGAGTCTGGTCGCCCATTGGCCGGTCATCCTCGCAGCCGGTACGCTCATCCGG